>CAZPLV010000223.1:0-3248 GCA_964587295.1 uncultured bacterium | reverse complement strand
CTGGATCGCCTCAGGCTCAGGTTGCCCGTCATCAGTCCGCCGACCGCCACCAGGATCACTCCCAGGACTGCTATGGCGACGATGACCTCCACCAGGGAAAAACCTGACGTCTTGCGCCGTTTCATCTAAGGATCGCCCCCGTGGGCAG
Organism: uncultured bacterium; assembly: GCA_964587295.1. GTDB lineage: Bacteria > Deinococcota > Deinococci > Deinococcales > Trueperaceae > CALDPK01. Next base: position 3,100 of record CAZPLV010000223.1, on the reverse strand, counting down.
CAGCCAGATGCTGCCGGAATGCCGGTTGTTGGCCAGCCGGAACTCGGCCTGCGCCAGTGGCAGACCGCGGCCACTGAAGTTGACGGTGACACTCTCTTCCACCTGAACTTCGTTCGGCAGTGCGGCGCGTCCAAGTTGCGATCCCTCCGCCTGGTCGAACCAGGTGATGGCACCGTCGGCTGCGACCACCCGCACGGCCATGCTGTTGCGGGTTGCGGTATCGCGTGCCTGCAGCAGCGCCTCGCTGAAAGTACGTGCGCTTTCATTGAAGCGCAAGCGCTGGATATAGCCGCCCAATGAAGGGGCAGCCAGCGCCAGCAGGATACCCAGGATGCCCAGGACAATCAGGATTTCGATCAGCGATATTCCGGCATCCCGCCTGGCTTTCTCAGTCACGGTCGTACCCCGCCCGGTAGGCTACGTCCGCCGGCAGGCGGTCGCGCGTGAAGCCATCGATAAGGGCCTCGCTGCCATCCACGAACACCAGAACCTGGGAGTTGCCGATGGCCCGGATGTGGCTGACCATGGCCGAATTCCAGGAGCTTGCGGGTAGGTCAGCCATCCTGGGTTCCGAACCCTCGTCACGTTCCTGGATTTCCTGTCCGTCCACCAGCACGGTGAACGATGCCGGCCGCCCCGTACCAGCCTGTGGCTGGGACGCGCCACCCGCCGGGGAGCTTGTGCTGCCACCGCCGGAATCGCGCGGCCAGACAATGATCGCCACGAACGCCGCGGTTACAAGGACAGCAGCCAGGACGAGCCAGCGCGTCAAGGCTGGACCCTCTCGCTGCTGCTGTCAGCCAGGCGCCAATCGAGCGTTATGCCGATACGGCCCTCGATGATGTTGTAACCGTAACCGCCGTTGCGCAGCCGGTGATCGTAGTTCACCGTGAGCGCGCAATCCTCGGAGCCGTATACGTAATACTCGCTGCCAACGGTGCTGCAGGCAGTGCTGCGCTGATTGTTGAAACTGTTGACGAAGGAGTCGCCGTAAACCCAGCGCTCCAGGGAGCGGCCCGGGGCCAGGATGCCCAGGTCCCGCGCCACCAGCCCACCGGTGATGCTCATCGCCTGCATGCTTGTCTTGCCGGCTATGCGCTGGTTGGCGTACAGGAAAGCGTCGATGCGGTTCACCTGCGTCTCGAACTCGCGCTCGCCCTGGTACAGCACCCTGAGTGAATTGCCGCTGTCCCAGTGGAATCTGACTGGGTTGCCGTTGTCATCCTGCGTGGTGTGCCGGTTGTTGCGTCCCTGGTTGTTCTCGGCCTGTGCCCTGTTCGCTGCGGCGGTATAGCCGGCCGCTTCAACTGCATTCCGGAAGGCCGAGTACTGGTCTGCCGTCATGTCGTTGAAGTTCACGCGCATATCCAGGATGCGGTAGGCCTCGGCGTAACCGAATCCCGTGTCCATCAGCGTGAACAGCGCGTTCGCAAGGTTGGTGCCGTTGGTGAACGTGTTCGCCGGGAACTCCCAGCGCCAGGTGTTGTGGTCGAACACCTCGGTACCGAGGATCTCCTGGTACTGCGCGTCACTCATCCAGGTAGAGAAACTGCTGCCCTGAACCCGTCCTGGCCGGAAGGAGGCATCGTAACCGTAGAGCTGGACCCGGTTGCCGCTCTCGACGAGCTGCCCCTCGGCGTTGCGGCAGGCACCGGAGGCGCAGCGGAGCTCATCGCCGTTGCGGCGGTCATACCAGCGGTTCGTGCCGGCTCCCTCGAAGCCGAACTGCTGCTTGTAGAACTCGGCGGACTGCATCTCAGCGTAGTTCTGCAGGTTGCCGTCCGCATCGTATTCCGTGTAGTCCCCGACGATGATGCTGCCGCGTGCCGCGATCCTGAGTGCGTCGGTTCCGTCGGCGATGCTCCGCCGGGCGCAGGCATCGGACGGTGAGAACCCGGTGGCTTCCATCTGGCTCTGCGTCAGGATCACGGCGCCGCTCTCATCCACGCAGTTGTTGTTGTGCACGCGGTAGGTGGCGTTCACTGACCGGACGTCACCCGCCACATAGACGTTGCGGCCGGCATAGAGGCCGCCGAGACCCTGCACGTAGCCACTGATGATGACGTCGCCTTCCACCCAGATGTCACCGTCTATGTTGATCGGATTCGCTTCAGTCCCGACCAGCACCAGGTTGCCGTCTATCGTGCCGGTCTGGCTCACGCTGGCGCACGCAGAAGCGTCGTAGCTGCTGCCGAACGGCACCACACAACTGCCTGTGGCGGCGCTGATGGTTCCCAGCGCGTTCTCCACGGCGATCTCCCGGATGATTGGCGGGAAGTCGGCGATGCCGTCGTCATCAAGATCCGTCGGCAGTGATGCGTTCCGGGAGAAGCGTTCGATGATGCCCGTGACTTCGGCGCCGTTCAGCCTGTTCCCGCTGGTGGCGTCGTTCGTTATGTCCTGGGCGGCGAACACGTTGCCATCGACGATGGAACCGCCGAGGCCACTGCTGTTCCCGCCCGAACCCTGTCCGCTGCCACCCTCGTCGCCCCAGCCGGGACGCATGAACACCAGGTTGCCTACATCGCCATTGACCCTGAGGTGGCAGAACATGCAGTCGGTGGTCTCGGACAGCATCGCCAGGTCGAACGTGCTGCTGGCACCGAAGCCGATCCTGCGGATCACGGTCTGGGCAGTATCGTCGCCCAGGGCGGCGGACGAAGCGACTTCAATCCAGCCGAAGGCAGCATTCGGGTCGGAAACGCCGATGACTTCCCAGTGGACGTCCGTCCCGTCCACGTTGACAGTGGTGACTCCGGAAAGTTCTTCCACCCCGTCGTCAGCCACCGCCTTCAGGAAGTTGGCGATTGACAGGTAGGTGTTGTTGAAAGCGTGCACAACGGTGCGCCGGGCCCGTTCGCTGCCGGCATCAGCCAGCTGCACCGCGCGTTCCGTCTGCACGCTGGACGCCGTCGAACGGCGTTCCGACATGGCGATCACTGAGAAGGTGATGGCCAGCAGCATTACGGCCGCGGTGACAAAAAGCACGGTGACCATTGCTATTCCCGCTTGGTGGCGACCCGGACCTGTGGGCCCATGTCGCCAGATCAGCCCCATTTGATCGCGACAGTTCATGACAAGAGTCTAGGGGACGATTGCC
>CAZPLV010000222.1:0-3251 GCA_964587295.1 uncultured bacterium | reverse complement strand
CAGAACCGCACACCCGCTTCCCGGTGTTCGACGAAACCATCGACAACGTTATCGGAACCCTGCACATCCGTGATCTGTTCCTGCAGCACGAAACGAACCCGCAAGGCAGTCTGCGTGAAGTCATGCGACCTGCCAAGCTGATTCCCGAGAGCATGACCGTCTACGAACTGTGGCAGGAGTTCAAGCAGGAGCGGCAGACATTCGCCATCATCTTCGACGAGTACGGCGGCATGGCCGGCATCGTCACCCTGGAAGACATCCTGGAGGAGATCTTCGGAGAGCTTCAGGACGAATTTGACCTGGAACCTGACCTGTACCGTGAGGACGAGAACGGCCGTATCCACCTGCGTGGCGACATGCTGGTAAGCGACGCCAACGCCAGACTGCTGCTCACACTCCCCGAGGACGGCCCTGAAACAATAGGGGGCTTCGTGATGGACCTGCTGGAACGGACACCGCGCGTCGGTGATGAAGTATCCATCCAGCAACTCCAGATGCGGGTAGAGGACGTCAACGAATACGCAATCACTGAAGTCAGCCTCGCGCCACCGGCCGTGCCCACCGGGCTTGATGAAGGCAGCGACGCCCAGAATGGCCTGGCCTCAGCATGACCTACGCCCTTCCCCTGTTGCTGGTGGCAGTATTGATTCTTGCTAACGCACTGTTCGTGGCTGCGGAGTTCGCCATTATTGCCTCCCGCCGACTCAAGCTGGAACAGCTGAGCGCGAACTCAGGTTCTGCCCGTGCAGCGCTCCAGATTGTCAGCGACACCCGGAGCCAGGACCGCTTCATCGCCATAGCCCAGCTTGGCATCACGCTGGTCACCGTCGCCCTCGGTATGTACGCCGAACCGACCATCGCCGGCTGGCTCTACGGGCCGCTTCAGGAGTGGTTCGGAATAGCGGAGAGCGTCGCCCACACGATTGCAACCGTGTTCGTACTGAGCGCGATTACCTACCTGCACGTGGTCATCGGCGAGATGATTCCCAAGGCCATGGCGCTGCATGAACCGGAGAATGTGGCTGTGGCGATAATGCCGGCGATGCGTGTACTCAACCTGGTGTTCCTGCCGGGAGTGTGGCTGCTCAACACAATCGCCGGTGCTTTCCTGCGGCTTATGAAATTACCCCTTCATGGCGGCGGACACAGGCTTTACACGGTCTCCGAGCTGGAGATGCTGGTGAAGGAAAGCAGCGAGGGCGGCGCGATCGAGAGTGAGCAGAGCGAACTCATTGAGGCGATCTTCGACTTCGGGGAGCGCGAGGTGTACCAGTGCATGACACCCCGCACCCGCGTGCGCGGACTTCCGATTGATGCAAGCCAGGAGCAGCTGATCGAACTGATGGCCGAGTCGAAGCACAGCAGGTTCCCGGTTTACGAAGGTGACATGGACCATATCCGCGGCATCCTGCACGTCAAGGACTTCATCCGCTGGCGCAGCAATGCCAACGGCCGGCCTTTCAACCTCAGATCCCTCCTGAGGCGGGCACCGCGGGTTCCGCTGCACATGAGCTCACAGCGGCTGCTGGCCTCATTCAAGCGGCTGCGTGTGCACATGGCAGTCGTCATGGACGAGTACGGCGGCACTGAAGGCATCGTCACCCTTGAAGACCTGATTGAAGAGGTCGTCGGCGAGGTGTACGACGAACACGACGTGCAGCACCTGCCGGAAATTCACGAACTGCCGGACGGTGCGGTACTGGTTGACGGTGAGGTTCTGCTGGACGACTTCAATGAACTTTACGAGAATGCACTTGAGTCTGATGACGCCAACACCGTTGGCGGTCTGGTGGTTGAGGAGCTGGGACGCGCCCCGGAAATCGGTGACGTAATCCAGTCCAACGGCGCCGAGCTGGCCGTGGAACAGATTGATGGTCTGGCGGTCACCCGTGTACGGGTGACCCTGCCACCACCTGAGCGACCGGAATCCAGGGCCGAGCCGGCCTGAGGACAGCTACGCCCCATTCACACTGGTATTGTCAGGCATGAGCATGCTGGACGTGCCGGAGCTGCGTAAGGACTTTCCCATTCTGGACCGGAAGGTTCATGACCGGCCACTGATTTACCTGGATCACGCGGCATCATCACAGAAACCCGTGGCGGTACTCGACGCCATGCGCCGGCACTACGAACACTCAAACGCCAATGTGCACAGAGGCGCACATCAACTGTCAGCCGAAGCAACCACGGCTTACGAGAATGCACGCACGACCGTGGCACGTTTTCTGGGAGCACCCGATGCCCGCTCGCTCGTTTTTGTGCGCAACGCGACAGAGGGCATCAATCTCCTGGCTCGCACCTGGGCAGATGCAGAGCTCTCTGAGGGTGATGAAATCCTCGTCAGTGTCGCTGAGCACCATGCGAATCTTGTCCCCTGGCAGCTCGCCGCGCAGCGCACCGGAGCCGTCATCCGGGCCATCCCGCTCGACTCAGCAGGCCGTCTGGACCTGGCCGCCTACCGGGAACTTCTGTCAGTACGAACCCGCCTGGTTGCCATAACCCACATGTCGAATGTTCTCGGCACGGTCAACCCACTTGCCGAAATGGCCGGGCTGGCGCACGCTGTGGGCGCGATCGTCGTTGCTGACGGGGCCCAGGCTCCCGCGCACCTGCCGGTCAACGTGGCGGACCTTGGCGTGGATGCCTATGTCATTTCCGGTCACAAGCTAATGGGCCCCACCGGCATCGGCGCCCTCTGGGTCCGCGAGGAGATTCTGGAGAAGCTGCCGCCATTCCTTGGTGGTGGCGAGATGATCCGCACGGTAACGATAGAGAGCAGCACCTTTGCTGACATTCCCATGCGCTTCGAAGCCGGCACACCGGCCATTGCCGAGGCGGTGGGTCTGGCGGCCGCCATTGATTACCTGGAAGGCGTGGGCATGCAGCGCATCTGGCAGCATGAACTGGAGCTGGCTGCCTATGGCCGGGAACGGCTGGCCGGAGTTGACGGACTGAGCCAATACGGTCCCGATGGCCCGGACCGGGGAGCCATCTTCCCTTTCAACCTCGCGGACATTCACCCGCATGACGTGGCCTCAGCTCTTGACGCTGAGGGAATCGCGGTCCGGGCCGGTCACCATTGTGCCCAGCCGCTCATGACGGCACTGGGTGTCCGCTCAACGGTGCGGGCCAGTGCATCTCTCACGACCAGCAACGCGGAAATTGACGCTCTGGCAGATGCCCTTAAGGCAAGCGCGGCCTTCTTTGCGAGGTTCAACTGATGTCGATCATGGAGCAGGTGTACCGCGAGG
>CAZPLV010000221.1:0-3258 GCA_964587295.1 uncultured bacterium | reverse complement strand
GCTTACGAGCGCGACGGTTACGTGTGGCAGCGGGTGGACGGCCTGCGCGCCCTGCAGCGTCACAGCCTGCAGGCGGACCTGCCTCCACTGAGACTCACCGCACTGGACGAACCCACGGCCCTGAGCCTGGCCGGCATGGCGCTTGACGCGCGCGCCGGCAGCAACGCGCTGACCGATTACTCGGGCATCACCTCCAGTGACAGCGGTTACGTATTTTTTGCCGACGGCAAACCATACCTGCAGGTGCGCAGCAAAGCGCTGGTCGCAGGAGTGCGCTACGCCCAGGCGAACGCCGACAGCCTGCCGGACCTGCGTCTGCCACGCGGCGCGCCCGGCTGGGAAGACAAGCGTTTCGACCTGACGCTGCGCGGCAAGGACGCCCTGATTCCCATGACCGCACTGGCCATGGAATTCGACGCCAAGTACGGCCGAAGTGGCCGCGAGCTGCTCGACATGCTGCAGCAGGGACTGAGCGCAGAGGAAGTGTCAGCGAAGCTGCAGGTTGATTTGAGTACAATACAGAACGGTCTTGAGGCGCTCGTCAAGGACGGGATGATCCGGGCCAGGAAGTAACCCAGGGGCTGAACTGAATTGGAAAACACTTACGCTGACGAGGTCTCGCTGCGCGACCTTTACCTGATTTTCAAAAAGGGCTTCTGGCTCATCGTCATTGTCGCCCTGCTTGCCGGCGCTGCCGCATTCCTGTACGCCACCCTGCAACCAGCCAGTTACGAGGCGCAGGCGACCGTGCTGGTAACGCCCACCCCGGAGCGCCGCGGTGACGACGCCGGCGCACAGATCATGCAGCGCACCAACGTCAACTACGCAACTTACGAATCACTGGCCTTCAGCCAGCGCGTGCTGGACCGTACCGCCATGGAAGCCGGCGTGACTGGCGATGAGCTTGACCGTTTCACCAACCGGCTTGAGCTGACCAGCCTGGTCGGTTCCGGCCAGAACAGCTCGCAGCTCATCGTCGGCCACACGGCCAGTGGAGACAGCCCCGAGGCTGCCGCCGAACTGGCCAACATCTGGAGCCGCACGACCATCGCCGCAGTGACGGAAACGATGCAGGCCATCCTCGAGCCGATCATCGACAACAACACGGCGACCGTCACCGAACTGGCCGACAACCTGGCCGCCCTTGAAGAGGAATGGCGCCTGTTCCAGGACCGCAACGACACGGCGCTGCTCGAGGCGGAGCTGAACTCGTTCACGAACCGCAACACCCAGGCGGGCGAACGCCTCGACACCATCGAGCGCGACCTGAGCCAGTACCTGGCCCGGCAGCAGGCACTCGCCGCTGCGCTCGGAGCCACCGGAGCAGAAGGCAGCGCGCTTGACGCTGACGGCGACACGCTCACCACCCTGCTGGAAAGCCGCGAACTGCTGACCCCGCGGGCAGCCAATGAACTGAACGCCTTCCTGCAGACCGCCGGAACCGACGTGCAGCTGGTGCAGTTGCTGCTGGGCCTGGAGCTGCAGACCCGCCTTGGTGACGCTGCCGCGATGGAAGCCAACCGTGAGGCAACGATTGCCCAGCAGGCCGAGTACGCTGCCGCCGCCGCTGAACGCCGCGCCCAGATTGCCGTTCTGACCCAGGAGCGCACCGAACTGGAGCGCCGCCTGCGTATTGCCGAGAGTGTCTACACCAACGCACTGGATCTTGAGCCGGTGCTTTCCTACGTGAGTGACGTGCTGGACAGCAACGTCCGTATGCTCGATGCTGCTGCCGAACCGCTGCAGCCAGCGTCTGGCGGCCGTCTGCTCATTACCCTGATCGCAGCTGTGGTGGGCGGTCTGCTGGCCACGGTGTTCGTGTTCCTGCGCGCGGCCGTCATGCCGGCGCCTGAACCCCGCACTGTCAGGGCCACTCCGGCTGGCTGAGCCATGTTGCATGACCTGACGGTTGCAGTCATCCACTACCAGACGCCTGAGCTGCTGGACGAGTGCCTGGCTGACCTGCTGCCGTCAGTGCCCGGCGCCCGGGTGCTGGTGGTTGATTCAGGTGACGCACAACCGTTGCCGCGCGACTGGTCCCTCGAGGGAGTCGAGCTACTGCGGGTCAAAAACCACAGCTTCGCCCACGCCGTGAACACGGCCATCCGCGCCTGCGACACCGCCTATTTCGCCCACATGAACGCCGACGCGTTCGTGACCGGCACGACCATGCGCGACCTGCTGAGCGTTCTTGAAGCCGACCCGAAGCTGGCCATGACCGGCCCGCTGGTGGTGACCGGCACAGGCGCCCTGCAGGACCAGGGTCTCCCCTACCGCTGGTACCAGTACCGCCTGGGCGTGCCTTCGGCTGGCTGGCACGCCGCATCGGCCCGGTTCGGGCGCGCGCTGCACTTTGTGAACGTGCCGTGGCTGTCCGGCTGCCTGCAGCTGGTGCGGATGAGCGCCGTAGCTGAAGTGGGCCATCTGGACGAATCACAACGCTTCACCAACGAGGAAACCGACTGGTGCCTGCGCTTTGCCCGGCACGGCTACGGCTGCGCGCTGGTCGACACGCACGCCGTGCACCTGGGCGGCACCAGCACGCCCGGGCATCCTGCATTCCTGATTGAGGGCCTGCGCGGCAGCATGGTGGTCAGTGAGCGCTTCGCGTCACGCTGGCGCTCTGCGCTGCAGCGGCTGGCCGTGTGGGGCTGGGCCAGTCTGACTGGGGTATTCGGCCTGCGGCCCACCACCCGGCGCATGGCAAAGACCGTGCAGCGCATGTTCCGCGAGCGGAGCTTCAGTGAGCCCGTGTTTGGCGAGTCACTTGCCGAGCCACTCTTGCCAGCAGACAGCTGACGCTGGGCTTTAAGTCTTCTGGCGGAACACGATCAGCATAATGTCGCGGGCTTGCGGAATCACACGCCGTCAGGTCCGTAGCTCAGACTCCCTTCAACATCGTCCTTGGTAATGGGACGGCCAAGCTGTTCTTGTGGAATATGCGGCCAGATCTCGAATTCAAGGAAGTCACGCAGGCGTTGCACCCTGGACTCATCCATGCTGGCCGCCGCGTGCATGCGCGCCTTGCGCTCAATCATGGCCATCCGAACAGCCTCAGTCTTTGATACGCCAGTACGTTCTGCGACCTCGGCAACGAGTTTCTCAACTTCCGGATTCTTTAGATTCAGCGCCATGTCGCCCCCTCATTGCCGCAAAGGTAGCGCCTTGGCACAGATAGTGTCAAGGTACAAATCGTAATCTGCAAAAACCATGTAGGGTTGACGTCCGACGTCACCAGCCGGAAGGAGGTAAATATGC
>CAZPLV010000220.1:0-3264 GCA_964587295.1 uncultured bacterium | reverse complement strand
CAATCGTGCGCATTTCAGCGAACCGCCGCACGTTGCGGCTTCCGGGCGTTTCTCAACTGGGCACATTCTGGCAAGATCATGCTTGCCGTGCTGGAGGAGGCAAGACATGAGCGAATCAGAAGCAAAACGGGCAACCCTGGCAATATGGGGTGGCGAGGAAGGCGAGCTGATCGCCGGCGCCACGCAGATTCCAGTGGTCAACAGCGTTGCTTTCGGTTACGACGACGTGGACCGCTGGCGTGACGTGGCACTGGGTGAGGCTGAGGGCCACATTTATGGCCGCAATACCAACCCGACGACAGCGGTATTCGAGGAGAAGATCCGGCTGCTGGAGGGTGCGGAGGCTGCCACCAGCTTCTCCACCGGCATGGCGGCCATCAGCGCCACGCTGTTCACCCTGCTCAGGCCCGGTGACCGTGTCGTCTCGGTGAAGGACACCTACGGTGGCACCAACCGGCTGTTCCTCGATTTCGTCCCCGGTTTCGGCATTGAGGTGGCGCTGTGCGACACCGGCGACGTGGACCAGATCCTGGCTGAGATTGATGCGGGCTGCAAGGTTGTCTATCTCGAGACACCGACCAATCCGACCTGCAAAATCATGGACATCGAACTCATCTCGCGCCGCGCACGGGCGAAAGGCGCAGTTGTGGTTGTGGACAACACCTTCGCCACACCAATAAACCAGAATCCTCTCGCACTCGGTGCGGACCTGGTCATTCACAGCGCGACAAAGTATCTGGGCGGGCATGCCGACGCCCTGGGCGGTGCACTGTGTGGATCCAGTGAACTCGTTGAGCGGGTGTTCCACTACCGCGAGGTCAATGGCGCCACCCTGCACCCCGATGCCGCCTACATGCTCCTGCGTGGCATGAAGACACTGGCACTCCGGGTCGAGCGGCAGAACGAGACCGCCATGAAGGTGGCGCGCTTCCTTGATGCGCATGACTTTGTGGAGCGGGTTTACTACCCCGGCCTTGAGAGCCACCCGAACCACGACGTGGCCAGGCGGCAGATGCGCGGTTTCGGAGGCATGCTCTCATTCCAGCTCAAGGGTGATTTTGCTGCGGTGAGGGCACTTCTGCCGAAGCTGCGCTTCGCACACCGCGCGGCAAACCTCGGCGCGGTTGAGACCACGGTCGCACCGCCCCGTACCGGCAGCCACGTCGAACTCAGTGAAGAAGAACGGGCAGCAATGGGCATTCCTGAAACGCTGGTGCGCTACTCCGCCGGCATCGAGGATTCGGATGACCTGATTGCCGACCTGGAGCAGGCACTCGCCTACGCCGCCAAGCAGTCGATGACGGTGGCTTCTTGACCGCCGGCTGACCCGGGCGGCGGAGACCATCCGGGTTGGCGCCAAAGCCCAGCTGCGAAAGGCAGCAATGAGCCTGCCGGACGTCAGCGCAGATTACTGGCCAGCCAGCGCAAATCCCGCGGACCATACGCATACTCGCTGCGTAAGGCGGCATCCTCTCGCGTCTCCAGTGGCACGCCTTCAATCTCCGCACTCTCAACGGCAAATTCACCTATGAAGTGATCAAACTTGTAGGCAAGATCCGCCCATGATCCAGCCTGCAGACCCGGCACGTCCCGGCCGACAATTTCGCCGCTCCAGGTGCCATCTTCCAGCTCCCGGGCACGCAGCGTGAAACCGCCGGATGCGATGACTTCGGCACGTGTATTCATGAGTTGCCTCCTGCTGCAGAATCTAGCCGACTGCAGGGAAACTGATTTGGCTGCAGCCCACAGGGTTGGGCGCTGCGTTATCATCGCCCTTCAATGGGCTCCTCAGAATCCGAAACCAGCGAACCACTGGACGTACTTGATGACAGCGGCCAGCCGACCGGCGAGGTGATGGCACGCGGCCTGGTGCATGAGCAGGGCAAATGGCACCGCTCGTTTCACCTGTGGGTGGTCAATGCCGAAGGAATGGTTCTGTTCCAGCGCCGGGCCGAACACAAACAGTTCGAGGCCGGCCGCATTGACGTGAGTGCAGCCGGACACTTCACTGCCGGCGAGAACCTGAAAGCGGTGCTGCGCGAGGTTGATGAGGAACTCGGGTTCCTGCCGGATCAGCATGAGCTGCACCACCTGGTGAGCCGCCGCAACGAACGTTTCTACGGTGACCTTACCGATCGGGAGTTTCAGGATGTCTTCGTACTGTACCGTGACGCCCCACTGGACTCATACCGGCTGAACTGCCAGGAAACCAGTGTCCTGTATGAGGTGCCCCTGCAGGCGGCGATAGACCTGCACCGTTCCGGCACACCTGTCGCCGTGGCCGGCTGGGATTGCCAGGCACGCGTCAACAATGCACTACTACATGAGGCGGACGTGATCCAGCGCGCCCGGACCGAAACCAGCGAGGCCCTCGAGCAGATACAGGTCTGGTGGAACGACACAGGCCCGACCCGCCGCTGAAGTGCAAACGTCCCCGCCAACGCGTGCGCGAGCGGGGACGCACTGATTATGAGAGTGCGTTACTTCAGGTACCGCTCGCTGAGAGCCACCCAGTAGGCAGCGCCCCGGTGCAGGATGCCGGTGTTGAGCGTGAACTCTGGGTGATGCACCATCGGGGTGTCACCGTTGCCGATGAACAGGTAGCTGCCCTTCTGCTTCTCCAGCATGAAGGCAAAGTCTTCCGAGCCGAGGAACGTAGGTCCGGGGTAGTGGGTCTCGGCTTCACCGAACACGTCAAGGGCGACCTGGCGGGCGAACTGGGTTTCATCCTCGCTGTTGGTGAGCACCGCGCCTGGTACACCCTCACGGATTTCTGCGCTGGCACCGTGGGCTTCGCTGATGCTGCTGGCCAGACTGCGTACCCGGTTGAGCACCAGCTCCCGGTCTTCAGGCGTGGTGGTCCGGATCGACAGGCGCAGGGTCGCGGTGTGGGCGACCACGTTCCCGGCCTGGCCCGCCTGAAATGCACCGACGGTCACGACGGCACGGTTGGCCGGTGCCACGTTGCGGGCAACGATTGTCTGCAGGGCAAGTACTAGCTGTGAACCGACCACCACCGGGTCGATGCCGAGTTCGGGCATGGCGCCGTGGCTTCCTTTTCCGGTGATTACGATTTCCCAGTTGTCGACGGCGGCCATCACGTCTCCGCTCGTGAAATAGAACTCGCCAAGCTGCAGACCGGGCATGTTGTGCATGGCGAACACGGCGTCAACCGGGAAGCGTTCGAACAGGCCGTCTTCTATCATGGCCGGGGCACCTTCCATGGTTTCCTCGCCCGGCTGGAAAATCAGCCGGACGGGGCCG
>CAZPLV010000219.1:0-3270 GCA_964587295.1 uncultured bacterium | reverse complement strand
GCATGACTGCCATCACCAATCCGACCGTCAATTCATACAAGCGGCTCACGCCCGGCTTCGAGGCTCCGACCAACATCGCCTGGTCTGCCTCCAACCGCAGCGCCATGATCCGCATTCCGGCCCGGCGGGGCGTGGGCACCCGGATGGAACTGCGCATGCCGGATCCGACCTGCAACCCGTACCTGGCACTGACGGTCATTCTGGCTGCGGGTCTCGAGGGCATCAGGCAGGAGCTCGAGCCACCCCCCGCCATTCAGCGCAACATCTATCACATGACCGTGCGCGAGCGGCGCCGTCACCGTATCCGGGAACTGCCGGCAACGCTGCGCGAGGCAATGGGTCTTCTGCAGCGCGACGCCGTGATGAAGGATGCGCTGGGCAATCACCTGTTCAACAAATACGTGGAAGCCAAGTCACTCGAGTACGACGATTACCGCATCAGCGTGCACCAGTGGGAACTGGACCGTTACCTGTCCGAGTACTGAGTGGTCGGCGCGGTAAGCTGACAGTGTGAAAAGCACCGTGAAACCGGTTCTGACAGTCGTGGGCTGCGACCCTGGCCTTGCAAATCTGGGTCTGGGCGCAGTCCGCGAAACAGGCAGGGATGTGACCTGGCTTGGTTCGGAGCTGCTGAAGACCAATGCGCGCACGCCACTGGCCGAACGGCTTGAGAGGCTTCATGCCGGCGTAACGGAGTTTCTTGCTGAACATGAGCCGGACGCTTTGGTCATTGAGGGCCAGTATTTCCACCAGCAGCGTGACACTGCCTTCAAGGTCGGTCAGGCTGTTGGTGTCACGCTGCTGGCAGCATCAGTACAGCGCGTGCCGGTTTTTGAGTACGGCCCCATGCAGGTGAAGCAGACTCTGGTCGGCACAGGTCGGGCGAGCAAGGACCAGGTCCTTTATATGGTGCGGGCGCTGCTGGGTCCGGCCACTTCAGGCCTGAGTCACCATGCCGGTGACGCCCTGGCTCTGGCGCTCACCCATCTGAGTGCCCGCCGTGTAACTGCAGCAGCTTTGTAAAGCGCCATTCGCTCCAGGCGGCTGCAGCCTGCAGAGCATCCCAGAGTTCAGCACCCTTGTCCGTGCCGGCCCGGAGCGCTCCGCGCAGGGCAAAAGCGGCGGCCAGTCCGTCAAACCGGTCAGCGTCAAACCAGACCATACCGTTTGCCTCATGCACGCTGAGCAAATCCCTCACGCTTTCACCGCTCCACCAGCGCTTTTCAGGTCGCCACGGCAACTGACTGAACAGGTCCGGCAGACCGGGAACGAGTGCGGACAGCAGTTCCTCCTGACCCAGCCCCTGCAGCAGCAGCCACGTGCGCTGTTCGTCCGTAAGGGCAGCAAATGCCGCTGCCAGTGAGCGGTTGTCCATGTGCTTTTCAAGGCGCCGGGCACGCTCAGGCAGCCGGCGACGCAGCTGCCCATCGAGAGTTCGGCCTCCCGGCAACTCCGGGGCTTCGCCGGCTTCCCGCGGCAAACCCAGCAGCCAGTCCCTGAACGGCCGCAACGCAGCCTCTGCTGCTGCCTGCCGTACATCCGGGAATCCCCTGTCACTGTCGAGCAGGTCGAAGCGGTACTCACTGTCAGTTTCGTGCAGGGCGACATCGAGCAGCACCTGCCGGCCGTAACCGGGCAGCCCAAAGCGCAGCCCGTCCCTGCGGATTGCCTCAATTTCCGCTGCATATTCAAGTCCGTCCGCAAGGCTGCGCCAGCTGACGTGGGTCGCCGCCTGCTCTTCGAGGCCCAGGGCGGCTGCCAATGAGACCGCCCCGGATCCGTCTCCGGCTCTCAGCCTGCCGCCGGACTCACGCAGACGACCGCTGACCGGTTCGGGGGAGTTGTTCACCACCACCACAGCAGACTCGGAACCGACGCGCTTGCTGAAAGCAATCACATCCGCTGCCACTCCCTGCTCCGTATGCATGTCAAACAGTTCAAAACCGTCACTGACGGCAAACAGCTCGCGCCTGTCAAGCAGCGGCCGGATCTCACGCAAATGCCAGGCAAGCAGTTCCTGATTCGCCTCCTCAACCGTCTGCGGCGCCGTGAACTCCATGCCGTACTTCTCGGTGAGCCCTTCGAGCTGCCCATGACCAAACAGTGGCAGGCCGGGCAGTGTCGCGAGCAGGGTGCAGGCGACAAAGTACCTGTCCCCTGTTCCGAACTGTCCTGCGGCACTGTCCTCATCAGGGTTGCTGAGGAAGTTGACGAAGCGCTGCAGCAGTTCCGGGTCAGTGTCCAGGGCACGCTGGAGCAGCGCCCGGAACTCACTGTTGGCGTGATCGCGGATCATGTGCATGAATGCACTGTTGTAGACGCGATGCAGCCCCAGGTTCTGCACGAAATACTCCTCGAGCATCCAGAACGCTTCGGCGATGAGCAGCGTGCCGGGTGCTTCCCGCTGCAGCGTGCTGACAGCCTCTATCCAGAACTCACCGGCCAGTTTCCGCTCCAGTTCGGCCGATTCAGTGGAGCCGTGCAGCGCACGGGAAGCTATTGCACCGCCGGCACCGGGCGGCGGATACCAGAGCCTCTGGATGTGGCGGCTGACCAGGGTCATGGCCGCATCAAAGCGGATGACAGGGAAGCGCCTGGCCACCTGAACCATCTGCTCAAGCACGGCCTGACGGGTATCAGGATTCAGGTAGTCTAGCTGGGCGGTGTCGTTCCACGGGAGGCCCGTACCGTCGTTACCGTGATAGATGAATGTGCTCTGGCCGCTGCGCCGGTCATGACGTCTGAACACCACCGCCGCGTCGCTCGTGTCCCAGTAATGGTCTTCCAGCATGATGCTGATGTCCGGGTCAGGTGACAGTTCGGGACCTGTGAACGAATACGACGGAAACGGCGGTTCTGCGAGCTGCACGAACCGTTCAGGGTGAGTCAGCACCCAGTCTGAATCAATGGCCGTGTGGTTAGGCACCATGTCGGCCACAAGCCTGATTCCATGACGGTGCGCCTGTTCCCGCAGACGCTCCAGGGCGCCGTTGCCGCCAAGTTCCGGGGCAATCTCATAGCCGTGTATCGAGTAGGCCGAAGCCGCTGCGTCGGGCTGTCCGGTCAGCTGTTTGATCCGGCGTGAGGCAGCACTTCTGCGCCAGATGCCTATGAGCCACAGCGAATTTATGCCGCTTTCAGCCAGCGCTGCAAGTTCACTGTCCGGAATCTGGTCGAGCCGGCTGATCAAAGGTCCGTGGCGGCTGCTGAGCTGTGCCAGCCACACGAGGCAGTTCTTGGCGACGATGACGGTTCCCGGCATCCAGTCAG
>CAZPLV010000218.1:0-3272 GCA_964587295.1 uncultured bacterium | reverse complement strand
TACCCCGCTTGCCCAGCGGCTGGCCGAAGAAAACAATGTCGACTGGCGTGCGCTGGCAGGGAGTGGCGACGATGGCCGCATCGTTGAGCGTGATGTGCTCGAATACCTGGCCAAAGTCATGGCCGGCGAGGAAGCTGTCAATCCGACTCCTGAACCGATGCCCGACGGTATGGAAGCCTGGCCTGATGCAGATGGCTGGGCAGGCGAGCGCACTCAGCCGGTGCAGGATGTCAGCCAGTGGCAGGAGCCCGAGACCGGATCCGGGCCTGACGCACTTGACTGGCCTGCCGGGGATGACGCCAATGATTTCGGCACTCCGGTTGCCTTTGATGCCGAGCAGGCCGAGTTGCGGGCCAGCGGCGAATGGCCCGCGGCGGAATCCGCCGGCGGATCAGACGCTCAGTGGGACGCGCTGCCGGACCTGGACGCCGCTGCCGATGATGACGATGACGAGTTGGGCCTGAGTGAGGACATTTTCCTCTTTGACGACGGCGATGACTATTCCGGTGAAACGGATCTGCTTGCCGATCCGGCACTTCCGGACCTGGTGACTGATCCTGCACCAGCTGCCGAAGTGGATTTTGACAGTCTCCTTGACGCAGCCGACAGCGACGACGAGGCCCTGTTCCTGACCGATGAGGACGATATTGCCGACGACGCTGCCGAACCGGCCCGTTTCCTGGACGATGACGAGGAAGACCGGCTGGGCGACGTGGACCTGCTTGAGGTCGAACCTGAACCGGCGGAGCCGGTCGGCGACAATGCCGGGCTGCTGGGTGATGAGGAGTTCGAGGACGCGGATCTCAGCGATCTTGCAGCCCTGGATGGTGAGCTGGACGACCTGGAGCTGGCGGATGAATCGCTGAGCGAGTTCGAAGCCGGTTTCAGCATGGAATCACTGGAAGAGCAGGCAGGGGATCCCGAAGAGGCGGAGACCGGGCCGGATGAGGGAATGTACGCCTTTGAGCAGGGCCAGGACCGCTTCGAGCAGGAGCAGGAAGTCGCCAGCGGGCCCGGACCTGACAGCCGTGCCTTCGATATCGACTTCCCGGAGCCTGAATCCGGCCGGCCGGCCGATGTCTGGCAGGACGGTGTCGAACTGGCTGCCGAACTTGATGTGCAGGGCGATACGGACGAAGCGGATGCGCTCGCCCGCCGTATTGAGGCCGCGTTCGAGAGTGTGGCTGACGCCAGGCCGGAGTTTGAGCAGTTCGGTGAGGATCTGGACGCCGTGCCGGCGCCCGCAGGTCTGCCCCTCGCTGATTTCGGCAAACTTCTTCGCCGTCAGCTTGACGTGAGTGAACTGGTGCACGCCCAGGAACTGGTCGGGTCCGAAATCGCAGGCGGTGCAAGCGTATCTGCCAGTGCCTTCCTGCTGCGCGCAGCCAGACGGGCCGCCGACGACAGCAGTTTCGCGGATTCAGCGCCCGCAGTGGCGCTGATCCGGGATGAACAGATTGAACTTGTCAGTGACGCCAGCGGTGGTTTCCGTGCCCTTGCCCAGAAACTGGGTGAAGTGGCTGCCGGTGACCGCCAGGGTGACGTGAATATCGCCGCTGTCAGTCTGGCGGTTGCGGACATGTCCAGCCTGGAAGTGGATGAGGCCGTACTTGATCTTGGAATACCGGTGCTCAGCCTGGGCCGCAGCCTGCGGGATGAAGAGAGCGGCGCGCTCCGCAGCACGCTGACACTCTCAGGCCGTTTCGATCTCCAGGAAGGTGCCCGCTTCCTGCAGTCAGTAAGTGAACTGCTGAGCAGTCCGCTGCGCCTTCTGCTCTGAAGTTGACCGGTATCAGGCAGTGAGAACGACGGCGCTCCTGCCGGCCGCCGGCACGGGCCAGCGGCTGGGGCAGGGTCCGAAGGCGCTGTTGACCCTGAACGGGCGCAGCCTGCTCGGGTTCGTCCTGGACACGCTCGACCGGGTGGTCGATGACGTGATTCTGGCCGCCCCGCCGGACTACATGGAACAGTTCAGTGCGGCATTTCCGGACCGGACCCTGGTTGAGGGTGACCAGTCCCGGCAGGCAACGGTGTTTGCATTGCTTCAGGCAGCCCGGACACCATTCGTTCTGGTTCATGATGCTGCCAGGCCGTTCCTGCCGCGCGGCGTGGCGCAGGATGTGCTGGCCGCAGGCCTGAGGCACGGTGCAGCTACAGCCTCGCTCGACGTTGTCGACACCCTCATCAGTCGTGCTGACGGCTCGGCCGTGACGCGCGAGGAGCTGGTGGCCATCCAGACGCCACAGGCTTTCAGTCGCGAGCTTCTGCTGCGTGCACATGAGCATGCCCGTGAGTATGAACTGGAAGCCACTGATGACGCTGCACTGGTCCGTCTGCTCGGGCTGGACGTCAAGCTGGTGCGGGGGAGCCGCTGGCTCTTCAAGGTGACACACGAGGATGACCTGGATCTGGCCAGACGGCTGGCCCCGGGTTGGCAGGAGCAGCAGGATGCTGACTGAACGGGCCGCCGCAAAACTGAATCTGGGTCTTGCTGTCACCGCCCGTCGCGGCGACGGCTTTCACGAGATAGACACGGTCTTTGCGCAGCTGGAGCTGGCTGACGAACTGCAGGCCGAGCCGGCAGAAGACGGCTTCAGCCTTAGTGTGACGACAGCAGACGGGCTGCCGGGTGCAGATTCCCTGCAGGATGGGGACAACCTGGTGCTGCGGGCAGCACGTGCGTTTGGCGAAGCCAGTGGCGTGGCAGGTGCCAGCTTCAGGCTGGACAAGCGCATCCCGGTTGCCGCCGGGCTCGGTGGCGGATCCGCAGACGCGGCTGCGGCGCTGCGGCTGCTGGCGCGGCTTTACCCGGACGAAGCTGCCGCCATCGACCTGCAGGCGCTCGCGCGTGAACTCGGTTCCGATGTGCCGTTTCAGCTGCTGGGCGCGAAGGCCGCCCATGGCCGTGGCCGCGGTGAACGGCTGGAGGCGGTATCCCTGGCGCACAGGCAGGTGGTGCTGGTGAACCCTGGCGTGAGTGTGCCGGTTGCCGACGCCTACGGCTGGCTGCAGACATTCTCGCGTCGGCTGCAGCTCCCGGCAATAAGCGCCGCACTCGCCGCCGGTGAGGAGCCACGCTGGCAGAACGCGCTGCAGGCCGGTGTGAGCCGGGTGGTCCCTGAAGTGAGGACTGCTCTTGCTGAATTGCGCAGCGAAGAGCTGACAGGTGTCCTGATGAGCGGCTCGGGGCCAACCTGTTTCGGCTTGGCCGCTGACCGAGAGGCAGCAGAGAGGGCTGCCGGGAACTTGCGTTCACGGCAGCCCGACAGGGG
>CAZPLV010000217.1:0-3306 GCA_964587295.1 uncultured bacterium | reverse complement strand
TCTGCGCGGCCTGCTCGCGGTCACGCAGGAACGCCTCGGCTTCCTCGCGCTGCAGACGCTGTTCTTCGGCCACCAGCCGGGCAATTTCCTGGTCCAGCCTGGTGGCCAGGCCGGCGATGGCGCTCTCCGCCTCGTTCTGTGCCTGCAGAAGTGCCTGCTGCTGGGCCCGCTGGCCCGCCTGGGTGCTTTCAAGTTCGCTGATGATGCCGGCCAGCGTGTTCTGCTGCGCCACCAGTGCTTCCTCGTTGATGCGCAACTGGTCCTCGGCGGCTGACTGCGCCTGCAGCTGGTCGCGCTGGCGCTGCTGGGCCGCAAGCAACTCGGCGCGGGTGCGGTCGAGTTCAGCCACCAGGTCCACGTCCTGCTGGGTGAGCAGCGACAGGTAATGGCTGCGCACCTGGAAGTCGTGATAGCTGGTGGCGGCGCTCAGGGCCGCGGCGTAGCGGCTGGAGCCCTGCGTGTACAGGTTCACCAGCAGTGCGCTGATGCGGTCGAGAAGCGAGTCAAGGTTGGCCAGGATGCGCTCGATGTCGGTTGCCGTTTCGACCAGATCCGCCTCGAGCTGCGCGATCTCCGCCTGCAGGGTGGCGCGCTGCGAACGCAGGTCGGCAATCTGGGCACTCACGCTGTCGCGTTCCCGGATGCGCTGCTGCAGTGCCGCGGCGGTCGCGCCAAGCTCGGCCTCGATGCCGGCTATCTCGGAGCTGCGCTGCTGCAGGATCCGCTCATATTCGGAAATCTCGGATTGCAGGGCGTCGCGGGCGCTGGTGTCGGCACGCGGCTGGGCGAAGGCGGCGCCGAGCAGCAGGAGCAGAAGCAGCGTCAGAACGCGGTTCATCAGATGTCCTCGCGCAGGTGCTGTGCCACTCCGACCGTTGAGCCCACCAGGCCGACCAGCAGCGCCAGGGCCAGCAGCAGCAGCGGGATCTGCGTCAGCGTCGCCGTGTCGTCAACCAGGCGCACGAAGGGCAGCTGGTCACGCAGGCGGTCGACGATGAACAGGTAACTGGGCAGCACGATGGCGCTGGTGATTACCGCGCTGAACAGGCCCAGCAGTATTCCCTCTGCCAGGAACGGCGCCCGGATGAAGCCCTGGGTGGCGCCCACGAGACGCATCACTTCGATTTCCTTCTGGCGGGCCGTGATGGCCGCCCGGATCGAGTTGGTGATGGCGAACAGCGCGGCGGTCAGCATGATGACGATCAGGATGCTGCCCACCACCCGCAGTGAATCGTTGATGGCCAGGAACATCTCCACGTCCGCGGCGCCGTCCATGACGGAATTCACCCCGGGCAGCTGCCGCAGCCGCTGGGAGACGGTGGCGGTCAGCGTCGGGTCGAGCAGACGGATCTCGATGGCGTTGGGCAGCGGGTTGGCCACCAGCGCGGCGGCCTGGCCGAGCGCGGGCAGTTCACTCACGAGTCCCTGCAGTGCCTCGTCCTTGCCGACAAACAGCACCCGGCGGGCGTCAACCTCCGACCAGCCGCGGATCACTTCCAGCAGCTGCGGGTGGTTGGCGCCGTCATCCAGGAAGGCGGTCATCTCCAGTTCGTTCTGCAGATCCGCCAGGAAAACGTTCAGGTTTGTGCTGATGAGGCTGAATGACGCCAGCAATGTGAGAGAAAGCGTCATGGTTGTGAGGGTCGCGACGGTGGCCACCCAGTTCGAGCGGATGGCAAGGAAAGCCTGCTTCAGTGCGTACACTCAGTTGCACCCCGCCTTTGAAATCCGCTGTGAATGCTGCTTCACTCGGACCATGATATCAACCGTTGCATGAAAATAATCCGGGCCGCGGCGGTTCAATGAGAACCGGGCGCGGCCCGTCGGGTCAGAACGCGGGATCAGTACGCCGCGATAATCGCGTCAGCCATCTCGGTCGTGCTGGCGTTGCCGCCCAGGTCGGCCGTCACCGGGCCGTTTTCCAGCACGCTGTTCACAGCCTGGTCGATGCGCTCGGCCTCATCCTGGTAATCCAGGTGGCGCAGCATCATGGCGGCAGTCAGGATCATGGCTGCCGGGTTGGCGACGCCACGGCCGGCAATGTCCGGCGCAGAGCCGTGCACCGGCTCGAACACGGCGTGGTCGGTGCCGACGTTGGCGCTGGGCGCGAGGCCCAGGCCGCCGACCAGGCCGGCCATCAGGTCACTCAGGATGTCGCCGAACAGGTTGGTGCTGACCAGCACGTCAAAGTTGCCGGGCTCGCGCACTAGCTTCATTGCCGCGGCGTCGACAATGATGTCGCTCGCGTCCACGTCCGGGTATTCCTTGCCGACCTCGCGGCACGTTTCCAGGAACAGGCCCGAAACCAGCGGCAGCACGTTCGCCTTGTGCACGATGGCCAGTTTGCCGCGCCTGGCGCGGGCCTGCTGGTAGGCAATGTGGGCGATGCGTTCGCTGGCGTCCCTGCTCACCATCGCGTCGGCAATGGCGATGTCGCCGTAGCGGCGTTCCTGCTCTACGTACAGGCCCTGGGTGTTCTCGCGGACCATCAGCATGTCCACGCCCTCGAAGCCGCCCTTGACGGGACGGGAGCGGGCGGGCCGCAGGTTGGCGAACAGGTTCAGGTTGCGCCGCAGGTAACGGATCGCGCCCTGGTGGCCGGCAACCCGGTGGTTGGGGCTGGTGAAAGCGCCGGCCAGGGTGGCGTCGGACTCACGCAC
This sequence comes from uncultured bacterium, assembly GCA_964587295.1. GTDB lineage: Bacteria > Deinococcota > Deinococci > Deinococcales > Trueperaceae > CALDPK01. Next base: position 646 of record CAZPLV010000217.1, on the reverse strand, counting down.
CGCTTCGAGAGTTTCGTCGGGCACGCTTTTGCCGCTGCGCTCGAACACTGCCCAGCCGGCCTCAGCCTCACGGAAGTTGAGCGGCACACCGGTGTGTTCCAGCACGCGAACGGCCTGGGGCAGTACCTCGGAGCCGATTCCGTCACCGGGGATGATGGTTATGTTTTTGCTCATGGCATTCCAAACTTTCTGGCCAGTGCGGTCACGTCCTGCTTCACGGCAGCAGCGTCCTCGCCGCTCAGGGCGCGGTTGATCAGGCTGGCAACTTCCACCATGTCGGCTTCCCTGAAGCCACGGGTGGTGAGGGCGGGCGAGCCAAGACGGATGCCGGAAGTGATCCAGGGCTTGCGCTCGTCAAAGGGAATCATGCTCTTGCTTACGGTGATGAGCACCGGGTCAAGCAACTCGACGGCCTTCTTGCCGGTCATGTCCCTGTTCTGCAGGTCAACGAGCAGCAGGTGGTTGTCGGTGCCGCCGGAAACGATACGGTAGCCGAGCTCGGTCAGTGCCGCCGAGAGCGCCTGGGCGTTGGCGATGGTCTGCCGCTGGTACTCGCGGAACGACGGCCTGAGCGCCTCGACGAAGGCGACGGCCTTGCCGGCGATCACGTGCTCGAGCGGGCCGCCCTGCAGGCCGGGGAAGATGA
>CAZPLV010000216.1:0-3308 GCA_964587295.1 uncultured bacterium | reverse complement strand
TGGTGGCGGCACTTGCGCGGCGGCCCAGGCTCCTGCTGCTGGACGAGCCCACCTCGGGTCTGGATCCGCTGGTCCGCAGTGAAGTCCTGGACGTCCTGTTCGAGTATCTGGGCGGGGATGGCCCGACCCTCGTCTATTCGACCCACATACTTTCCGACGTCAGCCGCCTGGCCGATGAACTGACCTTCATACGCAACGGACAGCTGCTGAAGCAGACGACGCGGGACGCACTGGAGGAGAACTGGCGCAGGCTCACCTTCCGCTTTGGCGGAACGGCGCTGCCGGAGGCCACCTCGGAGTTGCTCAGCGAGCATCGGGTGCAGGGTTCCCTGAATCAGGCGCTCACCCATGACTTCATCCGGCTTGAGGACCAGCTCCGGGCCCTTGGAGCAACGCAGCTGGATGCCAGCCGGATGTCACTGGAGGAAATCTCCGTGCAGATCCTGAAAGCCGGAGCGGCGAAAGGGGTGCGGCATGTTTAGGATTGTAAGCGCCGAACTTCTTTACAGTCTGGCCGGCGTTGTGGCCTGGCTGTCCGTGCTGCTCGTCGTGAGCGGCTGGGCACTGGTTGAATCACCCGGCCTGAGTGGTGTTCCCACCGTCCTGATGTTCATGACCCTGGCGTTGCCGCTCATTACACCCGTCAATTGCTTCCTGCTGCTCCATGTCGAACGGAACGAACGGCGCGACCTCCTCTGGCGCATGCTGCCGGTTCGCCCAAGGGTAATTGCCGGGGCCAGGCTCATGCGCGCTGCCTTCGTACCGGCCTTCGCAGTGGCAATCGGCGGTCTGCTGACTCTGCTGGCAGCAGTGAACGTTGGCGCGGAGTTATTCGAGCGGCTGAGTGGTGCCTGGGTACTGCTCTTCCTGCTGCTGACGGCACTGGCCATCGGTACGTTTGTAACCCTGCTGTACGACATCGGCGGCATGGCTTTTGCACAGGTGACGAGTGTGCTGCTCCTGGCTGCCGTGTTCATTCTCAACGCGTTCGTGCCGGCCTTTGCGCTATTCGTGGAGCGACTCACGTCGATCGCGCAGACAGCCGGCGGGGGGTTGATGATGCTGGGCATCCTGGTTGTGCTGGTTGTCGCAGATTTGCTTGTTTTTGCCAGGCGCCGCAATTAGCCGCTTTGGTTAAAATGTGTGCAGGCAAGGAGCAATATGGATCTCACCATCCCGCAGGGCTGGCCGGAGGCTGCGCGTCCAGCACTTGAGAATCTGCTCGCGGGCGCACGTGCCGCGCATACGGACCAGCTGGCCATCCATTGGAACGGAACCGTGCATGACTGGCACTCGGAGTACGGTTCCGGGCCAATTCAGACGATGTCCGTCACCAAGAGCATTGTCGGCCTGGTCATGGGCAGGCTGCGGACACTCGGCACGCTTGAATCGCTCGACCTTCCGGTGCATGAGCTGTATCCGGAATGGCGCCAGGGACGCAAAACGGGCATAACGGTGCGGATGCTGATGGAGCACACTTCCGGACTGCAGAATGTGCCGATGACGACGGAGGAGATTTATCCAAGTCCGGATTTCATCCAGCTGGCACTCAGCGCAGAACTCTCTTCTGACCCTGGCGCGGAATACTCATACAACAATAAGGCGGTGAACCTGCTTGCCGGACTGGTGGAGCGCCTTGATGGCCGCAAGCTGGACCGGTTCGCCCAGGAGGAACTGTTTGAACCGCTCGGAATAGACGATTTCGGATGGATGAGCGACAGTGCCGGCAACCCGCACGCGATGAGTGGGCTGGCGCTGCGTGCCGCTGACCTGGTGTTGCTGGGCAAGCTGCTGCTGCGCCGGGGCCAATGGAACGGCGAACGGCTGATCAGTGACGACTGGTTTGAAGAGATGGATGGTCGCGGGGGTCAGGTCCGCGAAAGCGCACTGATGTGGTGGAACGTTCATGAGGCAAAGGTCGTAGTCACCGAAGCTCACCTCCAGCTGCTGAAAGATGCCGCGGCGCCGGCGGACTTCATCCCGGCGTTCGCGCGGCAGAAAGAAAATCCCACAGGCTTCATGCGTTTTTTCGTCAGTCTCCGCAAGGAGCTTGGTTTCTGGCAGGAGCGCTTGCCGGAAGGGATTCAGCCGTTCGAAATCGAGTACGGTCGTAAGCTGGCATACCGTGCCGAGGGAGACCTGGGTCAGTATGTATACGCGTTCCCCGAAAGTGGGCTTGTGGTGGCGCGGCTGATAAGTGAAACCACGATTGCCGCACTGGTGCCTGACTTCGGCAGGCCTGAGTCCGTAGAGGAACACATGCGGTTGCTGGAGCCCTACTTCTTTACGGATTTTGACGGCCTGGCAACTGAGTTGTCCACGGCGCTGGCGGCCAGCCGGGTTTGATCTGGACCATCAGAGCAAGGGTCTGGAAGACTGAATCTGCTAAGTTTGGGCAACGCGCGCCCAGGGAGGTCACGCATGGCTAAAGCACCAAAGGCAGGCTCAGGCCGGAAGCCACCGGAACCGACGAACAGTCACGAGGAAATTGCCGACTGGATGAAGCGGGTCATGCCTGACCTGCAGCCGGTGGTCAGCAAGCTGGACGAACTGATCCGGACTGCCCACCCTGACGCCCGGTTTGCGCTGAAGTGGAAGAAAGCCTATTACGGACTGGAAGATCAGGGCTGGATAATCGAGCTGGTTGCCTATGACGTCTCCGTCAATATCGTGTTCCACGGCGGAGCTGATTTCAGCGACCCGCCACCGCTGGGCGAGAGCGGCCGTTCCCGCTACGTTAAAGTCCGGACTGAAGACGAAGCAGACACCGCGGAAATGCGGCAGTGGATTGAACAGGCCGGAACGGTGGCTGGCTGGAGCTGAACCGGAACCTGCCATCACCGCCCCGCTCAGCTGCCTTCAGTCAAAGGCCCAGAAGATGCTCCACGACTGTTATCACGCCCAGCTCCGCGTTGCTCGGTGCCATATAATCCGCCCGCGCGGCAACGTCCGGGTGCGCATTCGCCATCGCGAATGACCAGTCAGCAGCGTCCAGCAGTTCCAGGTCATTGAGGTAGTCACCGAATGCGACCGTCTGCGCAGGAGTGATTGACAGCGCTTCCTGCAGGGAACGGAGGGCCCGGCCCTTGTCAGCCCAGGGAGTCATGATGTCCACCCAGTTCTTGCCTGACACAACGACCTGCTGGCTCTCAGCCAGACCACTCAGCATCGTGTCGGCAGTGACGGCAGCATCCTCAAAGTCGAATATTGCAAGCTTGAGGACCGTGTCGCTGGTGTCCATCAGATTGTCGACGATTGCCAGTTCCGCGTAATACTTGCGGACCTCGTTCACGAAGTCAGGGTCGGTA
>CAZPLV010000215.1:0-3334 GCA_964587295.1 uncultured bacterium | reverse complement strand
GGTGGCCACCGCCGCCAGTTCACCGAACTGTCCTGATTCCCAGATGTCTATGATCACGAAGCCCGCAACAGGAAAGCGCACGCCTGCAAGCAGGTAGGAGGCCGTCAGTTCGCCCAGGATGAGCACGAATACCAGTGCGGCCCCGGAGATCATTCCCGGCAGCATCAGTGGCAGGATGACCTTGCGGAACGTCCGGCCCTCACCGGCTCCGGACATGATGGAGGCTTCAGAAAGTTCATTGCCCACCTGGGCAAGCGCAGAGTTGGCCGCGATGGAAGCTTCCGGCAGGTAGAGGACCAGATAGGCCAGGAACAGGATGAAGATTGTGCCTGCCAGATTGAACGGTGGACCGCTCAACGCAATCAGAAAGCCGATGCCGATCACAATGTGCGAGAAAGCTGAAGGCAGTTTGGTGAGGCTGTCGACGATCCCGCCCAGGCGTGGGCGAATACGGCTGTACAGAGCAAACAGTCCGGCGATGAGCATTGCCGCCACTCCGCCCAGCACGCCGAGAGTGATGCTGTTCAGCAGGGCCGACCGGGTTATCTGCCGTTCAAACAGGACGCGCACGTAGTGAGCGACCGTGAGGTTGTCCCAGCTGAACTGCGGCGTCCAGAACGGCTGGAATGAGACAATCAGCAGCGCCACCACCGGCAGGATGGACGTGATGGCCAGGTAGCCGACCATTACGGCGCGTGCCGGCCACTTCCAGCCGCCGAGTGCAATTACTGAGTGGCGGCTGCCCTTACCGGAGATCTGCGAGTAATGCCCGCCTTTGGTCACGCGGCGGTGGATTGTCCAGACGGCAAAGATGAACACCATCAGGATGCCCGCCAGCGTAACTGCCTCGTCCGTCCTCGGGGGATACTCGTTCATTATCGACTGGATGATGCGGACTGAAAGTATGTCGATGTTGGCGCGCGAGGCGATGATTGCGGGAACGGAATAGAGTCCCATGCCAACCATGGAGATCAGCAGCATGGCCCCGGCAATTGCGGGTTTGACTGCCGGCAGGGATACCCGTCTCATCGTCATCCAGATGCTGGCACCGCTGGTGCGGGACGCTTCTTCCAGTGAGCCATCCACATTGCGCAATGCCGAAGCCACAATCACGTAGACGTATGGAATGAAGAAGAGGGCGTAAACGAACACCAGGCCGCCCCAGGTTTCGATATTGACGCTCAGGTTCAGTCCCAGCCGGTTAATTGTCAGGTCGAGCCAGTGGTTGATGAATCCCACTCTGGGCGAACCGAGGAATATCCAGCCGATTGCCAGTGCAACGGTCGGCAGCAGAAGTGGCACCAGCGGCAACAGGTCAGCCACGATTCCCAGGCGTGCGTCCGTTCGTTCATTCAGCCAGGCGAACACCGACGCGGTTATCAAGGCGATTGCGCCACCCGCGATTACGGTGAGCAGGGTGGTGCCGAATACTCCCGGGAGCCAGGATGAAGTCAGAATCTCGAAGAAGCGGGTGAAGTCCAGCTGCCCCGAGGTTGAGAAGGCCCGGATCACGGCAGTCGTCACCGGATAGAGGATCAGAAACAGAATCAGCCCGATGAGCACCCAGGTGATCAGTGACAGAACCGGAATGCGGCTCAGGATGCCACCGGATTGGCTCCTCTGGTTCCGGGGAGTTTCCCCGGGTTCATCCGGGATCTGAAGCGGAAGGCTCATGCCGGTTCCTGTCGGTCCGTTTCCTGCTCGAAGGTACGGAGGGAACCGGGCGTCACCTCGAGCGTCACTTCATCTCCGATGGCCGGCAATTGCTGGGAACTTCTGTTGCTCCAGAGCCTGAACGTCTGTCCGTCAGAGCAGGTCAGCAGCAGCTCTACATGTGGTCCGAGGAACTCGAAGTTCGTGACGACTGCCCGCCACTGGTTGGGGGAAGTCGGGTTCTGTTCGGCGGCGAAAGTGATGTTTTCCGGCCGCACCATCAGCACCACCCTGTCTCCGGTCCGGAAATCAGCCAGGGTATGGGTCTGGTCCGCGAAGAAAACTCCGAGCTCAGTTTCGACCCGGATATTGTCGGAATCAATGTCGGTAACTGTTCCGGTCCAGGTGTTTGCTGTTCCGACGAAGCGCGCCACGTACAGGGTGGACGGCCTGTCATAAATTGTCTGGGGATCCGCTATCTGTGAGATGCGGCCGTTATCCAGGACCGCAATGCGGTCAGCAATTGCCATTGCTTCCAGCTGGTCATGCGTTACGTAGAGTGCGCTGAAACTCAGAAGGCGCTGCATCGTACGGAGCTCGGAGCGCAGCTGTTCACGTACCTTGGCGTCCACGTTGGACAGCGGTTCGTCAAACAGGATGACGTGGGAGTCGCCGACTACGGACCGTGCCAGCGCCACCCGCTGCTGCTGGCCACCGCTAATCTGCCCCGGAAAGCTTTTTGACAGGCCATCCAGGCCCACCATCGACAGGGTTTCCTCGACTTTCGTCTTGACTTTCTGACCCGACATTCCCCGTGCCCGCAGCGGATAGGCCACGTTTTCGAAGACACTCATGTGCGGCCACAGTGCATAGGACTGAAAGATCATGCTGGCAGGGCGGCGGTTGGGCGGCACGAACCTTCGGGAGCCTGAGGAGTAGACGGTCTGGCCTGCGATCTGGATTTCTCCCTGATCGGGTCGCTCCAGGCCGGCAATGCAGCGAAGGAGAGTGGTTTTGCCACAGCCGCTGGGCCCCAGAAGGACGACCATCTCGTTTGCCTGAACCGAAATGTCGATTTCATTCACCGGAATCACTTCATCGCCGCCCTGACGTTTGAATCTCTTCGTCAGGTTCCTGGCTGTGATTACAGCTTCCGGTTCACCCTGGCCGTGCCGACTGGGTTTTTGAGCAGCGTTGACCCGTCGGTCTGGTGCGGTCATCCGGAGTTCGTTGCTTGACATGTAACGTCAGCTCCTAAAGGGCGCAGGAAAATACGCATTCATGGTCATTAAGCTGGTCAACGGCGAGGAGCAGGAACCGTACGTTGGTACGGCCCCTGCTCCTGCGCTGCTGTTATCAGTTGTCACCCAGGCCGAGGAGACGCATTACCGATGCGCGCTCGTCGTCTGTAACTGTTATGGAAGGCTGGAAGTCTTGTGCGACGATATCGCAACCATCCGCAGTCTGCAGTGGTGATCCGAATCCGCCAAGTGTGCAGGAGAGGCTCTGTACTTCAGGTGAAAGCAGCCAGTTCAGGTACAGCCTGGCAGCGTTCGGATTGGGTGCGTTTTCCGGGATGCCGAAGTACTGGACGACACCGTGTGACGGTACCGGTGATTCAAGTGCGGGTTCGTTACGTTCGATCGGTGCTCCCATTGCCTTCGGTTCCATGACCTGTGAG
>CAZPLV010000214.1:0-3339 GCA_964587295.1 uncultured bacterium | reverse complement strand
TCTGCTGGACGCTGCTGGCACCCTTCTCGTCCAGCCAGTTGCTCAGGCCGCTGCACAGCTCGTCGATGATCTTGAAGCCGTAATGCATGACGGCGGTGCACACCTGGACACTGGAGGCACCCAGCAGCATGAATTCCGCGGCATCCCGCCAGGTGTTCACGCCGCCCATGCCGGAGACCGGTACTTCGTAGTTGCCGGTCCGTTCCAGCTGCATCAGTTCGCTCAGCATGCTGAGGGCGATCGGCTTGACGGCAGCTCCGGCGTAACCGCCGTGACCGCCCTTACCGGCACGGCTCGGCTGGATCTCAAAGTTGTCCAGGTCGACACCGACCACGCTGTTGATCGTGTTGATCAGGCTGAGCGCGTTCGCGCCGCCGGCCATGGCCGCCTGGCCGGGCACCTTGATGTCGGTGATGTTGGGCGTCAGTTTGACGATGACGGGAATCGAGGCCGCGTCGGTCACCCAGCGGGTGATCATCTCGCAGTACTCAGGAACCTGGCCGACCGCCGAGCCCATGCCCCGCTCACTCATGCCGTGCGGACAGCCGTAGTTCAGCTCGATCGCGTCGGCACCGGTGTCCTCGATGCGCATCACCATCTCGCGCCATACGTCCGGGTCGGACTCGAACATCGCCGAGACGATGACGGCGCGGTCGGGCCACAGTTTCTTGACTTCAGCGATCTCTCTTAAGTTCGCTTCCAGTGGCCGGTCGGAGATCAGCTCGATGTTGTTGATGGCCACCAGGCGGTTGTTGCCGAAATCAAAACCCCCGTAGCGGGACGACACGTTCATTACCGGCGTGCCGATTGTCTTCCACACCGCACCACCCCAGCCGTACTCGAATGCCTTGTTCACCTGGTAGAAGGTGTTGGTCGGTGGCGCCGAAGCGAGCCAGAACGGGTTGGGGCTCCTGACCCCGGCAAAGTTGATACTCAGGTCAGCCATTTGTCTCCATGCATCCTCTCTTCGCCCTGCACCGGCGGCTGTTCCGTGAGCCAGGCGTGAATGTAGCGGGAAGCGAGCTTTCCGTCCTGCACGGCCGTGACCGTCATGGCCTCGCCCGTCAGCTTGGTGGCGTCACCTCCGGCGAACACCCGCGGATTACTGGTGCGCATCTGCTCGTCAATAAGGGCGTAACCGCGTTCGGTCTGCACCCCGAAGGCGCCCAGGGTGCCGGCCAGTTTCTCCTGACCGATTGCCTTGATCACCTGGTCGCATTCGATGACGTAATCGCTGCCCGGTATCTCGCGGATGCCGCGCCTGCCGTCAGTGTCAGGCTGGGTGGGCTCGGTACGGACGCACTGCAGGCCCGTCACCTGGCCGTTCTCACCCAGAATCTCAACCGGCTGGCTGAGGAAACGGAACTCCACACCCTCGTTCTTCACGAACGAGTACTCGAAGTCATAGGCGGGCATTTCCTTGTCGGTACGGCGATAGACAATCGTCACCCGGTCGGCGCCCAGCCGCTTGGCGATCGTAGCGGCGTCGATGGCGGTGTTACCGGCGCCGATGACTGCGACGTGCTTGCCCAGCGGAATGTCCAGCAGATTCTCAAGACCGTCCTTCTCAGCAAGCTTGCTCGCAGCGATGAAGGACAGGGCCTCCGTCACGCCGGCCAGATCCTCACCGGGAATGTGCATGTCAGGCACCTTGCCCATGCCTACACCGAGGAAGACGGCATCGAACTCGTCCATGATCTGCTCGGCCGGAATGTCAACGCCAATCTCCACGCCGGTCTGCACTTTCACGCCCAGGCTGCGGATGAACTCGACTTCCTCGAGGCTGACGCGAACCGGTTCGCGCATGACCACAATGCCGTAGGTGGACAGGCCACCAGGCAGCTCGTTCTTCTCGAAAATCGTGACGTCATGACCTTCCAGTGCAAGTTCTCCGGCACAGCTGAGTCCGGCGGGTCCGGCGCCGATCACGGCGACCCGGCGGCCGCTGGGGGGCTTGGGGGTGAACGGCTGGACGCCCCTGTCAAACAGGTGGTCCGTGGCATAGCGCTGCAGGCGGCCGATCTCGATGGGCTTGTAATGCTCGCCCATGACGCAGGCGCCTTCACACAGTTCTTCGACCGGGCAGACGCGCGCGCAGGTGGCGCCGAGAAGGTTGGATTCAAGAATTGTTACGGCCGAGCCGGTGGCATTATCCGTGGCAATCTGCCGGATGAAAAGCGGGATGTCAATGTGAGTCGGGCAAGCCTGGACGCATGGTGCATCAAAGCAATACAGGCAGCGGTTGGCCTCAAGCCGCGCTTCCCGGAACGTCATGGGCGGTTTAATCTCGCTGAATCGTTCCTGAAGCACTTCGAGGTCTGGCTGCGCCCGGTTGGCGGGACTGTTCTCTGGCATTCCAGCAACCTTTCTGAGCCGAACACAGGGGTGACCCGGACAGTGCCGGGGGTCACATCTGTCGGAAATTGGTGGGTCATTCTATGCCGGTGCGCAACTGACTGTAAATGTTGAGCGGCCTACTCGGATATGGCATTTGAGCGTGAGGCAGTGCATTCCGGGCCTGGTCACGAAAACGGCCCGCCGGGCAGATGCCGGCGGGCCGATACGGTTCACGGTGGAGGCATTCGCCTCAGTCGAGGAAGTCCCTCAGTTTGCGGGTGCGGCTCTCGTGGTACTTGAGCTTGCGCAGTGCCTTGTTCTCAATCTGACGGATGCGTTCGCGGGTCACGCCGAAGTGGCTGCCGACCTCTTCCAGGGTGTGCTCGCGGCCGTCCACCAGGCCCTTGCGCAGCTTCAGGACCATGGCTTCACGGTCGTTAAGCTTGCCGAGCGCTTCCTCGAGCTCCTCGCTCAGGATGATGCGGCTGGCCTGCTCAACTGGTGATTCGATGTTCTCGTCGGGAATGAAGTCACCGTAGAACGAATCCTCCTCGTCACCGATCGGCGTCTCCAGGCTGAACGGCTCACGCGTGAGCTTGAACGCTTCCTCGACCTTTTCGGCATTCCAGTCAGGGCCCATTGCATCGGCGATTTCCTCGTAGCTGGGCTCACGCGACAGTTCCTGCTGCAGGCGGCGCGAAGCACGGGTCAGCTTGTTGATGGTCTCGACCATGTGCACGGGGATACGGATGGTGCGTGACTGGTCTGCAATGGCACGGTTGATGGCCTGACGGATCCACCAGGTGGCGTAGGTCGAGAACTTGTAACGCCGGCGGTATTCGAACTTCTCGACTGCACGGATCAGGCCCTGGTTGCCTTCCTGAATCAGGTCCAGGAAGCTCATTCCACGGCCGTTGTACTTCTTGGCAATCGAGACGACGAGGCGAAGGTTGGCTTCAATCAGGTGACGCCTGGCCAGCTCGCCGTCCTCGTGAATGCGCA
>CAZPLV010000213.1:0-3345 GCA_964587295.1 uncultured bacterium | reverse complement strand
CAGGAGCCCGTTCAGAGTTCCATGCTACCCGCAAAGCATGGCGGCTGCGGCACTGCTCCCGGCGGCCAACCCCGGCCGAGTCAATCAGCGCTGCCTCAGCGCGGCACCGGAAAATCCAGCTGGCTGGTCGATGCGCCGAACGGCACCGGCAGAAGCAGGGGCTCACCCGCGGGCAGCCAGTTGGAAGTGGTGACTTCCAGCTGCACGGTTCCGCTGGGGAAGGTTATGCCCGTGAAGCTGTAACTGTTGCCGAGCGTGTGCGGGTAGCCTTCCAGCAGGATGTCGCCGCTGTGCAGACTCACGTTGGTGTGAGCGCCGCTGACGGGCGGGTTCCAGCGGGTCTGAACGGTGCCGGCCGCCGTGTCCAGATCTGTTGCCCTCAGCGCGGTCGGTACAGCGAGGCGGAAGTCCGCGTCGGTCAGGGTCACTTCGTGTTCCCACAGGCCCTCCCCGTAGTCGGTCAGGGAAATCCGGTAGGTGCCGTTCATGACGTCAAGCCCGTAGAAGTGCTGGATCAGGTAGCCCTCGGCCAGCTGACTGGGGTCCACGCCGATTGCACCGGGAGCCTCGGGCGCCCAGCCGTCCGGGCCGGTGACCGTCAGTTCCAGCGGACCGCTGACGTCCTCGCCCAGGTCGAGCACCACCAGGAAGACGGTGCCGGCTGTCGTGCCGTAACCGCGGTTGAGGCTGCCGACCTGCAGGATCACGCCCTCGGGACGGGTGATAACTGCAGTTGGGTCCGACCAGAGCGACAGGTCCTCGCGGCTCACGCCCACGCGGAACTGCAGCCGGTCGGCTTCCGGGTACGGGACCAGGAACCCGCCGACACTGCCTGACACTGGCCGCGCTTCCTGCCAGTCCGCGTCGGCAACGTCGGCGTCCCGGTACTCGACCATGGCGTCGTCCGGTTGGGCACCCCGCTGGGTCCAGTAAATCTGCACCAGTTCCGGTCCCGCGTGGGCTGAAACGTCGGCCGGAGCCATCAGGGTCGGCGGGTTCGAGCAGGCCGCCACCAGCAGCAGCGGAACGGCGGCAAGGAGGAAACGGAACCTGCGGGCAACTTTACTCGTCATGTCAGGACCTCAATTCTGATGCTTTCAAGTATCGGGCCGCCTGGCTCGAATGCGTGTGACAGCTGTACGCTGCCGGGCCGATTGCAGCCTGGAACCACCCAGGAGCCCAAGCATGTGCTATGATTCACAGGTTGCCGCGCCGTTCAGGCGCATATGGCGAGCCGGATAACTGGCGTTGATTACCCGTAGGTGCCCACATTGCTGGACGGTATAGCGAGGTAAAACGCTCCAACCGGTCAGAAATGTAACTGGCGGTCAGGGAGACCGCATCTCAGCCCGGCTTTGCCGGGAGGCATCCTAGGGGTCCATCATGTTTACGGATTACGCTCTGGACGAGCGCATCATTACTGCGCTGTCCGACAAAGGCATCACCACACCAACTCCAGTCCAACGCGAAGCACTGCCACTGGCGCTCACCGGCCGCGACATCATCGCGCAGGCCCGCACCGGCACCGGCAAAACCATCGCGTTCGGACTTCCCATCGCCCAGCAGCTCGAGGCGGACAGCACCCGGGGCCGCGCACCGCGCGCACTGGTACTGACCCCGACCCGCGAACTGGCAATCCAGGTTGCCGGCGAACTTGAATCAATCGCCCGTCACCTGCGCGTCGCCGTCATTTACGGCGGCACCGGTTACGGCCGTCAGGCCCGTGACCTGCAGAGCGGCGTCGACATCGTCGTGGCCACTCCCGGCCGTGCGCTCGACTACATGCGCCAGGGCATCCTGAACCTGAGTGCAGTCAAGGTGGTCGTGCTGGACGAAGCCGACGAGATGCTGTCCATGGGCTTCGAGGAAGACGTCGAAACCATGCTGGCTGCCACGCCCGAAGGCCGGCAGACCATGCTGTTCTCCGCAACCCTGCCGCGCTGGGCCCTTCACCTTTCCGAGCAGTACCTGAACGACCCGCACCGCGTGAACGTCGTCGCCAGCGAAGAAGTCACCTATGACGAAATCGCCATCGAAGCTCCGGGCCGCAACCGCCTGAGCCTGCTGGCTGACATCCTGCACGTGCACGGCGGCGGCCGCGCCATCGTGTTCACCCACACCAAGGCGGAAGTGGACGAGATTGCCCAGGGCCTCGACGCCCTGAACATTCCCGCCGAAGCCATTCACGGTGACCTGAACCAGGTGCAGCGCGAACGCGTTGTCGAACGGTTCCGCCGCGGCCAGCTGGCCGTTCTGGTCGGCACCGACGTGGCAGCCCGCGGTCTGGACATTCCCGAGGTTGACTCGGTCATCCACTACCGCATACCCGCGCAGTCCGCGAACTACCAGCACCGCTCCGGCCGCACCGGCCGTGCGGGCCGCAGCGGCACTGTCGTGATCCTGTTCAGCAAGAACGAGCGCCGCAAGCTCCAGCAGCTGGAACGCGCCGTCAACCGCCGCTTCGAAGTGAAGCGCGCACCCACGATTGATGAAGTGCAGCGCAGCAAGATGACCGGTCTGCTGCAGCGCGTCGAAGACGTGGAGAAGCAGGACCTGGAGCAGTGGCAGGGTGTGGCCCGCGAATGGATCGAGCAGGGCCGTGTTGATGAACTGGCCGGACTGTTCACCATCGTGCTGGGTGGCGCTCCTGAGGAAGCCAGCCTGCTGACCGGCGAAAGCGGCCAGGTCACGCTGATGCTGGGTGGCGGTCGCCTGACCGCGCCGCACGTCGTGCGCCTGCTGAAGGACGCCGGAGCATCCCAGATCGGCCGCATCATGCCCATCTGGGACGGTGCACTGGCGGATGTTCCCGAGCGGGACGCAGCCAGGCTGGTCAACCGTGAGCTGGAAGGCTTCCGCGTGAGCCGCGCAACCCACGTTCCGCCGCCCCCTCAGGGCCGTGGTCCGCAGGGTGGCGGCAAGCGCCCCGACCGTGGACAGGGCAGTGGCGGCTTCCGTCGCCGCAACAACCGTCCTTCGGGCGAGTGGCGCCGCAGCTGAGCTGACGCACACATAAAGAGGAAGCGCCCCGTCGGATCAGTCCGACGGGGCGCTTTTCTTTTAAGCAGAAGTGTTCTTAAGCGCGGGCTGCTGCGATTGCGCGCTGGACTTCGCCGATGCGCTCGGTAATCTTGATGCCACGTGGGCAGGCTTCGGTGCAGTTGAATGCCTTGCGGCAGCGCCACACGCCGTTGGGCGCCTGCATTGCCTTGAGGTGCTCCTGCGGGGCGGTGTCGCGCGAGTCGAAGATGAAGCGGTGCGCGTTCACGATTGCGGCCGGGCCGATGTAACGGCCGTTGGTCCAGAACACCGGGCAGCTGCTGGTGCAGGCGGCGCAGAGGATGC
>CAZPLV010000212.1:0-3360 GCA_964587295.1 uncultured bacterium | reverse complement strand
CCCTTCCCCTTCAGCTGCGGCGAACTCTGCATCAACTTCATCAAACCGGATTATCCCGACACTCACGATGCGGATAGCGGCACGAGGAGCTCCGGATCCGTCCAGCACTAAAGACTACTGACGTTGACATGTGCTTATTTAACGGTCCATTGACGGTCATGCTCTAGCCTGCAGCAAGACCAACCGGCTCAGAGGAGGTACGCGTCATGTTCCAAATCACCCGACCAGCCTTGCTGTTACTTAACTTAGCGCTGTTTTCAGTCCTGGCTGCCTGCACTGGGGTCGCCCCGGACAGGCCACCCAGCACACTGGCTCTAAGCATCGACGCACCTGGTTATGCATTACCCGGCCAGACAATCACACTCGAAGCAACCGTGTCAGGTGAGGGAGCTGCAACTGCCCAGATTGCCTGGAGCGCGGAGGCAGGCAGTCTTTCTGCAACGGCAGGCCGAACCATCAGCTGGACTGCACCGGCTGAAGCAGGGGACGTCTACATCTACGCGGATATTGCAGCCAAGCCACCCGTAAGGGGCAGTCATGTTGTTGAAGTACTTGCCTGTGATTCCGGAAGTCCGATGGACGAGACCGACCCATGTGTGATCACGACGGTAAGTCAGCTTCAGGCGATGACGGAACACCTGGCCGGCCATTTTGTGCTCGGAAGCGACATCGATGCGTCAGAAACCAGCGAATGGAACGACGGTGAGGGCTTTCGTCCGGTCTGGCTCAGCGGCAGCTTCGATGGCCGGACTCATACCATCAGCAACCTGTACATTCACCGTCCTGATCTCGATTTTGTTGGCCTCTTCGGCCGGCCGGATGCTGACGCGGAAATCAGCAACGTGCGAATCGAAAATGCGACGGTTTCAGGGCGAGGTGCTGTAGGTATTCTGGCTGGCGAGTCCCACGGCACCGTCGCGGAAGTCCATGTTTCCGGCACCGTTGCTGCCGATAACCAGGCGGGTGGACTGGTCGGCACGAACAAGGGAGAAATTTCCAATGCCAGCAGCGGCGCCCGGGTTACCGGTCAGGACGAGGCAATCGGTGGCCTGGTTGGCGCCAACGACGGTGTTGTAAGTGACTCAAACAGTAATGCGGTGAACGTTTCCGGTAATGACCGCTGGGTCGGAGGTCTGGTCGGATTCAATGGGGAAACCGGGCGGATCCTCAATTCCACAAGTGCAGGATCAGTCACGGGAACTGGCCTCTACACAGGCGGGCTGGCAGGAGCCAGCCGAGGCGAGATTGCCGGTTCCATCAGTGCCGGTACTGTACAGAGCGATGATTCACACACTGGTGGGCTGGCAGGCGGCAACTTTGGCGCCATCAGCGACTCACAATCGACAGCAACGGTAACCGGATCCGAACGGGGCACCGGCGGGCTGGTCGGAATCAACTATGAGACCGGAACAATCACGCACTCATCATCCATCAGCAACACGGTGACTTCGACCGGAAGCCAGACCGGCGGACTGGTGGGCCAAAATAGCGGCAACATTGTCAACTCGTACAGCTCGTCGCAGGTGGACGCCGAGGATGAAATTGCGGGCGGCCTGGTCGCCTTCAATGGGCCGGGAGCCACGGTCAGACAGTCATTCACTTCGGTCGGTTCGAGCGTGCGTGGCACGTCATCCGTCGGTGGGCTCGTGGGCCGCAACCACGGTGAAGTCGCGTACACGTACTCACTCGGGCAGCCAGTGGAAGGTGACGAAGATGTTGGTGGTCTGGTCGGCCGGAACCACGCCGACATCTCTGAAAGCTACAGCATCCGTGCGGTCACTGGTGCAATAAACGTTGGTGGTCTAGTTGGTGACAGCGTGTCCCCGGACAACACCACCAGCTCCTACTGGGACAACGATCTGGGACCGGCCACTTCTGCAGGCGGTGCAGGCAGGTCCTCCGTGAGCATGCTGGACCAGGCCACGTATGTCGGTTGGGATTTCGATACTGTCTGGTCAATCGATGATGGCCTGGCCAGCCCGGATCTGCAGGAGAATCCGCGGCATTATGCTCTTCGACGCCAGCGACGGTGACGGTGTTCCATGGCCAGTCCTTCGGGTGACAGTTCGGCCATGCGCTCGAGCCAGCGCTCGAACTTCTCCTCGCCCATCCGGGCCCGGAGCTTCTGACCCCAGCGGTCGTATTCCTCGGCTTCCCTGTCAGGTGCTGACTCGTCGGCCTCGGCTTCCAGCTGGGCGATCATCTTGTCGAGAATCGAGCTGAGCTGATTCTGTTCTTCTTCGGTCAGGCTGGCGAAGACGCGTGGGCGGTGCGGCCGGGACTGCTCGGTGGCGCGTCCGGCGTCCGTCAGGTGAATGAGGATTACGCGACGGTCTTCTTCTGACTGCTCGCGGGTGACGAGCCCTGCCTGTTCGAGTTTGGCCAAGAGTTCGTTCAGTGAGGCGGTGCGCAGGCCCAGCATGAACGCCAGATGCCTGGTGGAGATGCCGTCCTGCAGCTTCAGGATTGCGAGTATGCGTCCCTGACCGCGGGTTGGATCTGCGATTGTGTTGTGTTCATGTCGTTTGCCATGGCCATGTCCGCGGCCGTGACCACGGGGCTTCATGAGTGAGGCGGCGTATCTGAATTTCCTGTGCAAAGAACGCTTGCGCAAAGTGACTCCTTTCAAAAGTCAGCAGGTCCTGTTCTTACAGGTACCTGCTAAACAATATACAGCATCCTGTCGAAGATTGCAACAGGGTCCTGTAGTATCCGCGCAAATGTCGCGAGCGAGGCACACCTGCGCCAGTGTGGTAAAATGCTGACACCAGAAAGGGGCGCGAATGAACTGGTCACCAGCTGCGCAAGCAATTGAAAATCAGGCCAGCCAGGAACTTATGATTGCGGTTTTTGGCAGCACATGGCATCCGAGCGCCGCCTCCGAGCGCATTGAGGCCGGCTTGCCGTTCAACGCCTTGTCAGCATTCCTGGAAGGCCAGGATCGGGATGCGGTGCTGGACGCACTGCGAATCAGTAAACGCACCCATGACAGGCGCCGCGAGCAGGGCCGGTTGCTGCCTGCCGAAAGCGACCGGTTTTACCGGCTCGTTCACCTGTACGGACTGGCAGCCGACGTTCTGGGCAGCGAGGATGCCGGCCGCACCTGGATGACCGCACCCGCACGGGCACTCGATGGCAGGACACCACTGGAAACCGTCCGGAACGACGCCGGCGCCAGGCAGGTTGAGGATTTGCTCTTGCGCATCGAGTACGGAGTGTACGGCTGAAGTTCTACCGGCTGACCAAACGTCGCTACGCCCAGCCGGCGACAGCTGCGGTCTCAGGCGAAGGCAGCCGGCTAGTTGGGGGACGCTGGAACAGCCGCGGCCGTATCATGGTCTACCTGAGTGAACACCGCTC
>CAZPLV010000211.1:0-3416 GCA_964587295.1 uncultured bacterium | reverse complement strand
CGGCGCAATCACATTGCCGAACGGAATCAGGAAACCGATCAGCGCCGACAGGTGCCCGAACATCGCCCACTGGCGCTCGGTCAGCGACGGGCCACCGCCCGCAGAGGGCGGCACCGGCGGCGGGCCCGGCGGCATGGCTGGCGGGTTGGGATCGTTCATTGCACACTCCTTATGTAAGGCAACACAACAGGCAACACGGCGAACGCCGGCGGCACAGGTGCCGCGGGCAGATCCGGGCCGGCCAGGGGCAGCACCGGCCCGCAGCCATTATGGAACCCTGCACCAGGGCCAGGTCAGCAGGCGGTATCCAGCCAGGCGGGGGCACCGCACCGCTCGCGACGGAACACAGGCTTGGCCCGGGCCGAAATGCGAAATGTACCGATCCCGCACAAAGTTGGAACGCCGCTTGCATCACATCGCCGCCGCAAACCGCCGCCGACGGCCGCAAACCTCTCCGCCGCGCCATCTTGCCCTGAAACATGAATGTCACCTGACCAAAAAGCGTCAGATTAAGTCAATTTGTGACGCTCAGCGTCAGTTCATGACCGCGCCACGACCCACAGCCCAAGCCAACGCTGGCAACAACTTGCCCAGCAGCCCCAGCAAGCAGCGACCGGTTCACACTATCGTGCAACCTGTTCAGCCTGGCGGCCAAAACGGATGAATTGGCAAAGTTGGCACGCCACATGCTGCATACCCAACGCCGGTTGATGAACTGCCGGCTTTCGTCAACCAACCGGTAAGTGGCGATCCATCCGGAGCCCACACCTAACGACAACAAGGGAACCTACACCATGTTGAACAACACTTTCCGCAAGACCCAGCAGGGCTTCACCCTCATCGAGCTGATGATCGTCGTGGCGATCATCGCCATCCTGGCGGCGATTGCGCTGCCGGCGTATCAGGATTACGTGGCGCGTTCGCACGTGTCGGAAGCCGCCTCCCTGGCTTCCGGCGCCCGCACCGCCGTCGCCGAAGAGTATGCCAACACAGGCGACTTCGCCGGTATTGACAATGCGTCCGCCGGTTTGGACACCCCTACCAACATCCGGGGCACCTATGTCGCCTCAGTGACTGTGGCTGATGGCCTTGTCTCGGCCCTGATGGGTCACGAGGCAAGCGACAAGGTGGACAATCGTGTCTTGGCCTTCAGCCCGGTCGACCGGGGCGGCTCGATCTCCTGGAGCTGTGATGTCGCTGCCACCACCATTGACGCCAAGTTTCTGCCGAGCGTCTGCCGCTGATCGCTGCTGATCAACGCAATTGAAAGGGGTCGCCTCGGCGGCCCCTTTTTTCATCCCCGACAGGAAATGACTGCCCCGGCCCATTCAGCGTATCGGCTCTGGCTGCTGGTCATCGCCGCAGTGGCGATGTTCAGCTTCTGGCCCGGCCTGCATGGCGGCTTCATTTTCTACGACTTCCCCAACCTTGTTCGCGCCGACGCCTGGAAGGCCGCCTCGCTGGCCCCGGCCGAACTGTGGCGCGCGCTGGCTTCCGATGTCTCCGGGGCTTTGGGCCGCCCTCTTTCGCTGCTCAGTTTTGCACTGAATCACGCGACCACAGGGCTGGAGCCATTCTGGCTGAAACTGACCAACCTGCTCTGGCACCTGGTCAACGGCGCCCTGGTCTGGTTGTTGTGCCGCCGGCTGTTTTCCCTGCTCCCGGCAGAGTCAAGGCCGCAGCCATGGCTGGCTATCGTGCTCGCCCTGGTCTGGTTGCTGCATCCTCTGCAAGCCTCCACCGTGCTGTACGTGGTGCAGCGCATGGAAATCGCCGCCGCCACGGGCATCCTGCTCGCCCTGCTCGCCTATCTGGTGGCGCGGGCGCGACAGATGCGCGGCCAGCGCGGTGGGCACTGGCTGCTGCTGGCGCTGGTGGCGTGGAGCGTCGGCCTGGGTTTCAAGGAATCGGCCCTTGTCGCGCCGGCCTTTGCACTGCTTGTGGAAGGGGTGCTGCTGAAATTCTCCGGCCCTGGTGGCCAACCCTCACGGCGCTGGCAGGCGACCTGGGCGGGAATCGTCTTCGTTGCATTGGCCTGCTGGCTGTTGCTGGTGTCCTCAAGTATCGAGCACTGGCCATATGAAACCCGTGGTTACGGCCCCTGGGAGCGTGTGCTGACACAACTGCCGGTACTGGTGATGTATCTGAAGCAGATACTGTGGCCGGTGCCGGAATCCATGGCTTTTTACTACGACAATTTCCCGGTCTCACGCGGTCTGTTTTCGCCGGCATGGACAGCCGTATCGGGCCTGATCCTGGCCGGCTTGCTGGCACTTGCAGTGGCATGCCACCGGCGGTGGCCGCTGACCACCCTGGGGATCGGCTGGTTTTTCATCGCCCACTCGCTGACCAGCAACCTGTGGCCCCTGGAACTGGCGTTCGAACACCGCAACTATCTGGCCTTGCTCGGCATCGTGCTGGCACTGGTCCAGCCACTGGCCTGGCTGGGCCGGCGACTCAACGCGGATGCACCGGTGACCCTGGCAATCCTGCCGGTTCTGTTGCTGGCCGTGCTGTGCAATGTCCAGGCCAGAACCTGGGGCGATCCGTTGCGCCTGGCCTGGACGCTGGAAGGGCGCAACCCGTCCTCGATCAGGGCCAGCTACAGCCTGGGCGAACGCCTTTATGCCGAATCCGGCGGCCAGCCGGCCTCGCCGCTGTGGTCCATGGCGTTGGGACAGATGAAGCATGCAGCCGCATTGCCCGGTGATGGCGTCCTTCCCCTGGTGGGGCAGATACAGATGCTTGCGCGTGCGCAGCAGGATGTTCCGGAACAATTATGGGTGGAGTTGAGGCGTGGCCTGATCAACAACGGCTGGCGTGCCGAGCATGCCGGCGCTCTTTTCTCGCTTGTGGATTGCCGCATTTCCAAGCTCTGCCAACTGGATGACGCAGCGCTGCTGCAAACCTTTCTCCAACTCCTGGAGCGACACCCACAACAACCGGTGGCGTTGACCATGTATGCCAACTTCGCATGGAATGTGCTTGGTGACCGGGCCCTGGCCGTTCGCGTGCAGCGCGATGCGGTCAATCTGGCTTCCGGCAACCTTTCAATGAAGGTGGCCTTGGCAAAGTTCTTGCTTGCTTCCGGACAGGCGGACAATGTTGTGGAAGGGCGCACGCTTCTCAACGAGCTCAGAAAATCCAATCAGCACGGCCTGCTTGATCGCCAGATTGCCGAGCTCATGCAACTGGAAGCGGCCACCCGCACCTGATCAACAATCACGTTTCGACCGCAGTTACCCCGACGCCAGGCAAAGGAGAGCCGGGAATGAAAGCACCCAGAGGGTTTGCCCTGATAGAACTGATGATCGTGGTGGCCATCATTGCCATCCTGGCTGCGCTGGCGCTGCCCGCTTATCAGGATTTCGTGGCAAGGGCACAGGTGAGCGAAGGCATGTCACTGGCATCCGGCG
>CAZPLV010000210.1:0-3428 GCA_964587295.1 uncultured bacterium | reverse complement strand
GTGGCGTAGCCGGTGCCGGCGATTCCCAGGGCGCTGGATACGACCGCCTGCAGATACGTCTGCGAGAACGACAGGCCGAACGTCGCGTTGATGCCCGCCAGCATTCCCAGCTGCACGGGTGCGAGCGTCCACAGGTTCGAGAGTGGCAGCGGAATCGCCGCCGTTGCAGCCGCGCTTGCTGCTGCGCCGGCAACAACTGCCCGTGCCCGGCGCGCCTTCATGTCGAGTGAGATCTTCTGTGCCGCGGCCAGTGCGTTGCGGCTCGCCTCGGGAATCAGTTCCATGGTCGCTTCCAGCAGTTCAAGCAGACCGAACGGTTCAAGCATGTGCCCGTCGTCAAGCACCTCGTGCAGTGCGCGCACGCGGTGGACGCCCCAGGCATGGGGAATCAGTTCGCGTACCACCTCGGAGAAGCCCTGATCGGAACGCGCCTTGGTGATGACCACCAGCACGGGCACTCCGGTGGCGTGCAGCAGCCGGGCCAGTTCAATCTCCGCTTCCTGAACGCGGCGGCTGTCCTCACTGATGCACAGCCAGCAGGCATGCACGTGCTGCTTCTCGTCAGATCCGCGCCGTTTATTTATCAGCTGCTGCAGTTCCTGCAGGGTTTCCTCGTAGCGGGCAGTCTCAAGGCCACGCGTGTCGAACAGGGTGAGCGGAAAACCGGGACGCGAGTATTCACGGGTGTCCATGGTCACGGGTTTACCCTGACCGGTCTGCGCCAGATTCTCGCTGAAAACGGCGTTCACCAGGGTGCTCTTGCCCACGCCGGTGATGCCTGCCATCAGCAGGTTGAACTGACCGCGCAGTTCGTTGGCCTGCTTCACACTGTCGCTTATCAGTTTGCCCAGATCCGCCATTGACAGCACGATAACCGTGTCCCGCTGCCTCCGGCGTCGTTCAAAAGTAGGGCGGCGCAGAACGTGTTTTGCCCTACAATTGATTGACCGGTTGCAAAACAACCAAAAGGTCGTCTTCCTGGAGGTAAATGAATTGAAAGCATCGAACAAAGCCCTGGCGGGCGTCGTGGCCCTTGTGGTTGTGGGTGCCGTGCTGCTGTTTGGCAGTGTTTTTACGGTTGACGAGGGCACGCGCGGCGTCGTGTTGCGTCTGGGTGCCGTCAGCGGCATTGCTCAGCCCGGAATCGGTTTCAAGATTCCGCTGGTTGACCGTGTGGTACCAATCAGCGTGCAGACGCATTCTGCGCTCTATGACGACATGGAGGCATACAGCCGCGACCAGCAGCTCGCCACCATGGACGTGTCGGTGACCTACCGGATCCTGCCCACCGAGGTGGACGACGTGTACGCGCAGTACGGCAGTGCCGAGGGTCTCGTCGATCGCCTCATCGACCGGCGTGTGAATGAGCATGCCAAGACCGTGTTCGGCCTGTTCACGGCTTCCGAAGCCATTCAGGAGCGCGGCCGGCTGAACATGCAGGTGACCCAGGCGATCATCGCAGCGCTGACCGGCCCGATCATTGTTGAATCAGTTCAGGTTGAGTCTGTCGCCTTCAGTGAAGTGTATGAGCAGTCAATCGAAGCGCGCATGCTGGCGGAAGTTGAAGTGCAGAAGCGCACCCAGGAGCTGGACCAGCAGAAGGTTCAGGCGCAGATCACGGTGACGATGGCGCAGGCTGAAGCCGACGCCCGTATCGCCCAGGCCGAAGCGCAGGCACAGGCAATCCGTCTGGCCGGTGAAGCTGAAGGTGACGCCATTCGTGCCCGCGGTGAGGCCCTTCGTGAAAACCCGAGCCTTGTCACCCTGGTGACCGCCGAAGCCTGGGATGGCCGTCTGCCGACCACCATGCTGCCGGGTACCACGGTTCCGTTCATCGATGTTGAAGGACTCGGCGGCCGCTGAGCCTGAACGTCAGTCTTCGCGAATCGTGATCGTATCGTCTTCAGAATCGTGCGCGTCGCCCCTCTGGGCGGCGCGCATCACCCAGATGGACACCTCGTACAGGATGACGAGTGGCAGTGCGACCAGCGCAAGGTTGATCGGGTCGACAGTCGGAGTGATGACCGCAGCGAGCACTGTGGCCCCGACGATCGAGTGACGCCTGAACCGCGCCAGTACGGACCAGTGCACGACGTTCAGTTTGGCAAGCAGGAACGCCAGAACCGGCATCTCAAACACAAGCCCGAACACGCCCATGAAGGTAAGCAGCGTACTGATGTAGCTGGCCGTGGAGAGAAGCATCGTTGCTTCGTCACCCAGGAAACCCGTGATGATCGGCAATGAGAACGGCAGTGCCACATAACGGGCGAACATGACGCCCAGCGTGAACGCCAGGGCCGTCAGCAGGATGAACGGTATGGACCAGCGCCGCTCACTGGCATAGAGGCCCGGAGACACGAAGCCCCACACCTGACCGCCAATGACGGGCGCCGCGAGCACCACCCCGAAAAACGCCGAAATGGACACACTGACTGTCAGCGGTTCCATCACGTGAAAGGTGTGCAGGGTCAGCCCCGCCGGCAGTGGCTGTTTGAGCCAGTCCAGCAGTTCAAAGCGGAACGCGAACATGGCACCAGCGGCCAGTACCCAGGCCCCCAGCGCAATGAAAAGCCGCGTACGCAGCTCCGCCAGATGGTCTATCAGCGTCACTTGGACGTGAGGTCTTCTCAGGCCTGGTCTTTATTGACCGGGGTTGAGGACTGACTCACGTTACTGGTGGAGCCGTTGCCCTCAATATCGTCCTGAACGTCCGTGACGCCCTTGCGGAACTCCTTGATCGCCTGGCCGATACCCTTGGCCATGTCAGGCAGCCTCTTGGCGCCGAACAGCAGCAGGATGATCACCAGGATGATCAGCAGTTCCCACATTCCTAAAGGTCCAAATCGCATTACTATTACGCCTCCAGACGCGCGAGGAGAAAGTCAGTCGTTAACCTTCTGCAGTTGCATTGTAGCGCCTGTGGTGACGGCAGACAGTCAGCAGACCCCTTATTGCCGTCTGATTCAATGTTCCCTGCCATGGCCTGCTACTCTGCTGGCTATGGATAAGACGGTAACACTCAGAGGTGGAGCGGCAATGCCCCTGGTCGGACTGGGCACCTATCCCATGGATGATGCAGTCAGTGAGGACATTGTCGCGCGGGCGATTGAGAAGGGCTACCGGGCGGTTGACACCGCCGAGAACTACCGCAATGAGGCAGGCGTGGGCCGTGGTCTGCGGGCCAGCGGCGTAGCCCGCGACGAGCTGTTCGTGACGACAAAGTTCAATGCCGAGTGGCACAGTGTCACCGGGGTGGCGCATGCAACCGCACGCAGCCTTGAACTGCTCGGCCTGGACTACCTGGACCAGCTGCTGATTCACTGGCCCAACCCTGGTCAGGGCCAGTTCGTGGACGCCTGGCGCGGACTTCAGGCAGTACGTGATGAAGGTCTGGTGCGCTCAATTGGCGTTTCCAACTTCAAAGTGAC
>CAZPLV010000209.1:0-3446 GCA_964587295.1 uncultured bacterium | reverse complement strand
CTCAGACCTCGTGGGGCCGTACACGAAGGGCGGCAAAGTAACAGGCGGACGGTTGTTGGGCAACCTGCTGCAGCGGGTCATCTACCACTACTGGTACCACCTGGGCGAGAACATGGCCACGCGCAAGCTGATCGGCCATGAAGGGCTGGGGCAGTTCGTCGGCAATATCGACGACGAGGCGCCGTACGTGCCGGAGTAACGACAGCGCCGGATTTTGTCGGGTTATGACCGGCTGGCAGTCAGCTCACTGAGCTGGTCTGAGCTGACCAGAGGTCTGTACGTCATGGGCAGTCTTGTGGAGTTCAAAGCGCGACTCGCACGCTTCAACGCCCTTCGTTCAGCCTTCGGACCTGGCGTTGCTTTTGATGATGCCTGCGTTCATGCGCATGATGAGTTGCTGCGGCATGTGACCGGGCGTGGCGGCGGCGCCCGCGCGCATGTCCTGGACCGCACGGTTGCTGTAACTGTACGTGTCCATGATTTCGTTGTGGTTACAAGGGACGCTACGGGTTTTGCAAACCTCGATGGGCTTGTGCAGGTCGATACCCGGTAGCACTGCCGCGGCAATGGGGAGGTCAGCCATGCGCGGATCGGCTCAGCCACGCGTGATAAAGACCCTCAGAACCCGCAGGCATCCGTCTGCAAGAACAGGATTGGCTAAGCTTCGGTGCTGACCTCAGGCATCCCTCTGGCGACAATGAATCCGGCCAGCCCGAGCAGTGCCAGGAACGTAAGCGCCACTTCGGCGCCCAGCAGCGCGAGCGCCGCGTTTACGGCGCCGGTAACGAGCAGCAGCACCCCCATCACGGTGTTGGAAACAGCGACGTAATCGGTTACCTGGTCGGGTTCGGCCATGTCGATGATGTAGGTCTTGCGGCCCACCCGCACGCCGGTGTGGATCAGCGCCAGCAGGAAGAATGCACCGCTGTACAGCCAGATGGAGCCGTCCAGGACAGGGATCAGGCCGAGCAGTAGCACCGCGATGATGAGCAGTGACGCGATCAGTGCGCCAGTTGCCATCAGCCGCCGACTGGAACGGTCGGCCAGGCGCCCGAAGTAGCGGCCGCCAATCACGCGGGCCACTCCCTGGGCGATGACGAACGCGCCCAGCCCGCCCAGGCCAGCGCCATCCGAGGCGGCCAACGCCACCAGGAACGGCGGGCTGAGTGCTGATACCAGGAGCAGTGTCCGCATGATCACGAACTTGCGGAAGGGTGCGTCGCTGACCAACATGTACCAGGCGTGGCTCAGCCAATTGGCTGGGTCAGCGTCGGCCGGTTCAGTGGCCGGCTCCTTGATACCGATATAAACGGCAAGGCCGAGCGCCCAGGCCAGGGCGGCGCCGAGCAGCAGCCAGGCCAGCACCGTGTGGCTGACAGCTTGGTCATTCAGCAGGCGGATGCCCAGACCGATGGTGACTGCCACCAGGCCGGAAGCCAGCGTGGCAATGCCGTTGATCTGACCCCGCTGACCCTTGGGGATGGTTCGGGCCATCACGTCCTTGGCTGCGATAGAGCTCAGGGAACGACCGATCGCGAAGACCGCCAGAGCCACCAGAATCAGGATGCCGGCGGTTGTTCCGGTCTGGGTCGCCGCCACGAGCGCCATCGCTGCAGCAGCCAGCGCCTGGACTGCGGCGCCAGCCACCCAGACCCATTTGCGCTGTTCATGACGCTGAATCAGTGGTGCCAGCATCGCCTGCGGCAGCAGCGAACCTGATTCACGGATTGGGACCAGCAAGCCAACCAGGCCCACCGGAGCTCCCAGCGCGGTCAGCAGCCAGGGCAGCACCGTGCCTGCGCTCACGACCTGGTCACCGGCGTTCTGCAGAGCTGATGCGCCGATTATGCGCAGGCCGTTGCCGGCAACGTTGCTGGCGGGCTCCGGAGCGGATTTACCCTCGTCCGTAGCTGGACTGCTGCGGACGAGGGCGCTGTAAATGCGTTCGCTGGCGCTTTTCACGCCCGACCCGGAATCGCTCACTGATCGTGACGGATTTCTTCGCGGCAGATCAGCGGACGAGCTCCACGCGGTAGGACCGCCGGCCTTCAGGTTGCTCAATTTGACCGAAGTAGCGCGCCCCAGTGCCGGTTGAGTTGCCTCCCATCCTTGCCTCCCAGAGCAGCGCTCCATCAGGACCGGTGATTTCCAGCGTCACTCTGGGCGGAGCCGGCCGCATGGCCGGTCTGAGCGGTGCCGGCTCGTAGTAGTGATACGAACCTGACGTCGCCGTGCCGCTTATGGAGTAAGTCGTGCCGTCCCATTCTCCGGTGCCGGTGAAGTCGTAGCTCTTGAAGTTTGCTGTACCGGCGGGCCGGACAGCCTGCAACTCAAGCTGCATGGTCCCTATCAGATGTTCGGGCAGCTCCGCTCGGTTCGAAGTGCCTGGCTCCAGAGCCAGCAGCTGTCCCTGGCCTGACAACACGAGCAGATTGTGCGTCCGGCTCAGATAAATGGGCTCTCCGGCGGCAGGCAGGCCAGCGGCTTCCTCACTGCTGAAAGCGTACAGCTCGTTCTCTGCGCCGGATTCCAGTTCGATACTCCGAATACTGTTGCGGTGGTCATCGAGCCACACGATTTCCGCTGAATCGCGAGCCATACTGCCGCCAAATGCACGTGGGTCCAGAGTCTCTGCTGGTGGCGCGGGATTTCTCAGGTCATAAGCCAATACATCCTGGTCGCAGGTTGCAGTAAGGAACCAGTTTCCGTCCGGGCTGCTGCGGTGAAAGCTGTGGTCGACACAGGCTGGCAACGCCAGTTCTACCATTCCGACCGGATTCAGGGCATCGGCAACGATTACCGTGTTTCCGTCCAGGTCCCAGAATGCGAGGCTCCTGCCGTTGCCGGTGATTCCGTCCGGGTGGTCCGGCATGGTCAGGGAATTCTTGACGTCAAGGTCGCTGATGTCCCACCAATCCAGGGTGGTGTCATTATCTGACCAGGCGAAAATGCGGCCGTGAACAATCATCCGGTGGTCGTAATCGAAATCAGTGAGCCTCAACCTCACCACAGTGCCGTCAAAGTCGGTCAGGTGGACCGAAAGCGTGATGGGGTGTTGAGTGCTGCTCATCACAAACATGTCGAGTGCGGCGTCATAGGCAGAAGCCCGGGTCGTACCCCAGAAGGAGGTGTCCGCCCCCTCAGTCCAGGGTTCGTTCGGCGAGCTGCGGCTGAATTGCCGATGTTCTGCTGGCGCGAACATGACGATGTTCTCAGCCGCCTGGTCCACAGCAAAAGCTGACGTGTAGCCGGGAATGTCCGGGTCGAGCGTCCAGCTGCCGTGCAGGACCCGTGGATCATCCGGGAAACTGATCGGTGATTGTGGTAGCTCTGGCCAGCAGCCTGTAAGCAGCAGGATGCCCGCCAAGCCCAGCAGCAGATTTTTCATGAAGACAGGGTAGCAGATGCAATGTTTCAGCCGCTGGCCAGCACTGCTTCCGAAAAGT
>CAZPLV010000208.1:0-3467 GCA_964587295.1 uncultured bacterium | reverse complement strand
CGCACCACAGCCGCCTCGAACATGCTGCGCGACTATGTGCCGCCCTACACCGCCACCAGCGTGCAGCGGCTCATTGACGCCGGCGCCGTGCCAGTCGCCAAGACCAACCTGGATGAATTCGCGATGGGCTCAGGCAACGAATCATCGGCTTTCGGTCCGGTCCGCAACCCGCACGATCCGGAGCGGGTTCCCGGCGGCAGCTCCGGCGGTTCAGCCGCGGCCGTCGCCGCCGGCATCGTGCCGGTGGCGCTCGGCACGGACACCGGCGGCAGCGTGCGCCAGCCTGCCAGCTTCTGCGGCATCCTGGGCCTGAAACCAACCTTCGGCCGGGTATCGCGCTGGGGTTCGTTCACGATGGCGATGAGCATGGACCAGGTCGGCGTGTTCGCCCGCACGACCGCGGACCTCAGACGCACCCTGGACGTGCTTTACGGCCCCGATGAGCGTGACAGCACCACGGTTGCGCTCGCCCGGCAGGCCCAGCCGCAGCTGCCCGAATCCGTCAGGGGCCTGCGCATCGGCATCATCAACGACCTGGCCGGCGACTGGAACGAGCCGCTGGTGCAGGCCGCACTGAGGGAAACGGCCGGTCTGCTGGAAAGCTTCGGTGCCACGGTCGGCAGCTTCGACCTGAACACGATGAAGCTGGTCGCGCCGACCTACCTGCTGCTCTGCTCAGTGGAGGCTGCCAGCGCTCTCAGCCGCTTCGATGGCATGAGTTTCGGCCAGCGCACGGGCGAGGACGCCCTGGGTCAGGAACGTGTCATGCAGCTGAGCCGTGGCGCCGGCCTGGGCAAGGAAGTCAGGCGCCGTGTGCTCATCGGCAGCCTGGCCCTGAGTGAGGAGCACCGCACCAGCTATTACGACCGGGCCGTCCGGGCCCGCGAGCAGATCCGCCGGGAGCTGACCCGTGCCCTGGAGGAGTTCGACCTGCTGCTCAGTCCGACCACCGCCTCCGTCGCCTGGGAGCTGGGCGACAAGGGCCTGGTCAAGGCCTACCGCGGTGACACCGCCACCAACCTGGCCAATCTGGCCGGTCTGCCCGGCATCAGCATTCCGGGTGCGCGCGCCGAGCACGGCATGCCCATCGGCATGCAGCTGATCGGCCGGCCCCTGGCAGAGGAGACCCTGCTGCTGGCAGCCGAATCATTCGAACAGCACTATGGCGCTGACTTCGCGCCGGTGGCCGGAACTTGAGTCGCCGCTGTTGCACCGCCGGGGGCAATACCCCCTGTCCGTGTGATATCATCTGACGGCTTGTCCGCCCTCGTCTGCTGCGGTTTCCGGCAGGGGCGGGGCTGACACCGGACTGTCCGGACATACAGGGCAGACCGCTGATTTGTCATGTGCTGAACAAGCTAACTGAATCCACCAACGTCGAAAGGAGTCGACCGTGAAGCGTACCTATCAACCCAACCGTCGCAAGCGTGCCAAGACGCACGGCTTCCGTGCCCGCATGGCCACGCCGGCAGGCCGCAACGTAATCAAGCGTCGCCGCGCGAAGGGCCGCAAGCGCCTGAGCGTGTCCGACGAGGCCTGAGCCTAAAATCCTGGAATCGCCTGCGCCGCCGTTTCAGTCACTCAAGGGTGACCGTGACTTCAGGCGTCTCCGTCGGGGGCGCAGCGCAGGCGCCAAATACCTGGGGGTCCGCTGGATCCCACGCAGGCATGGCCAGGTGAGAGTCGGAATAGTGGTCAGCAGCAAAGTCGGCAATGCCGTAATCAGGAACCGCGTCCGCAGGAGACTGCGCGAGGCGCTCCGGGTTGTGGCACGCGAAGACAGCCGCTGGCCGGCTGGCCGTGGAGCGGACCTGCTGGTGATCACCAGACCGGACGCGGCCACCGCAAGCTACGCGCAGCTGAAAGGTTCGCTTGAGCGGGCCCTGGGCCGTGCGGAGTTCCTGCAGTGAGCAGGCTCAACCCCGCGCAGTGGCTCCTGCTGCAGCCAATCAGGCTGTACCGCCGCTGGCTGTCGCCACTGAAGCCGCAGCCGACCTGCCGTTTCCATCCGACCTGCAGCAGCTATGCAGCGGACGCGATCGGCAAGCACGGCGCTGTCAGGGGCACGTACCTCGCAGCAAAACGGATACTGAAATGCCACCCCTTCCATCCGGGAGGGTTTGACCCTGTGCCACCGGTCCGAACACGCCGGGCACGGGTTGATGTGAAAGAAGAACTGGAACACCGAATGGAGACGCCTTGAAGATCAAGAGACTAATCGGGCTGGCACTCATGCTGCTGCTGGCCGGCACTGCTGCTGCCCGGGTTGAATTTGGCCTGTTCGAATTCAGCGTGAACGAATTCCGGCAGCTGGAACAGGTGACCGATGCCTGCGCGGCGCCCGCAGCTTCTTCCTTCTGGTGTGGCCGTACCGGTGAAACCCTCATGCGCATCCCCACCAAGGGAGCGGATTTCTTCTTCAACGACGCAGGCGAACTGTACGTCGTTTACGCCAAGCCCCAGAAAGGGCAGGACCTCAGCAACTACTCGCTGAACAACGCCCAGAACCTGATTCCGATCACGGCGGGCATCCCCGGCAACGCCGTACTCGTCGACGGCGAGTACATCGAGCCGCAGGACGTCAGCAGCGACTGGGAAATCCTGAGCGACATCGAGATCCGCGGCACGTTCACGTTCACGCTCGACGGAATCGACGTGACCAAGACGGTTGACGTCAGTCACATCACCCATACCCTGACCACGCATATCGAAGCCACCCGCACGGACGCTGCCGAGGGTGATGACGACGCGATGGTCCAGCTTGCCTTCCCGGGCATAGGCCGCGCCGACACGCCCATCATCAAGCTGGGCCAGTCCGCCAGCCACGCGGTCAACCCGATCAGCACCTCGGTTGAGGACGCGAGCTACATCTCGGCACAGACGGGCGAGCGCAACGGCTACGCCATCGTGATGCGCGCTGCCGGCTCGGGTGAGAACACCCTGCTGACGCTTGATGAAGCAGTCGAATCGGAAGTCAGCCAGCAGGAAGCCCTCAGCGGCATCTCGCTCGGTGATTACCGGATTGCACTGGAAAGCCCGCTCGCAGCCGGCGCAGGCAGCAGCACCGACTTCGCAGTGGAGACCTACACCGGTCCCAACGAACTCGTGCGCTTCAACCAGGAAGGCTACGCGGATCTGCCCGGACTGTTCAACCCGAACATCCTGGGCCGGCTGTCACTCGGCCTGATCTGGCTGCTGCTGTGGATCCAGGGCTGGGCCGGCTCATGGGGCCTGTCGATCATCCTGCTCACGCTCGTGTTCCGCGCGCTGATCTGTCCGCTCATCAACACCCAGACGAAGTAAATGTTTGCGATGCAGCAGCTGCAGCCGCGCATGCAGGCGCTGCAGAAGAAATACAAGGACGACCGCGAGAAGCTGGCCCAGGAACAGATGAAGATGTACAAGGAAGAGGGCGTGAACCCTGCCGGGGGCTGTCTGCCGATAATCCTGCAGATGCCGCTGTTCAT
>CAZPLV010000207.1:0-3493 GCA_964587295.1 uncultured bacterium | reverse complement strand
TACGGCCTGTCCAGCAGCATCTACACCAACAACCGCGAGTGGGCGCATGCCTTCCGTGAAAACATCCAGGCGGGCATGACCTCGATCAACAACACCACCAACGGCGCAGAAGCACACATGCCGTTCGGCGGTGTGAAGGGCAGCGGCAACGGCACACGCGAGTCAGGCATATGGGTCCTCGAGGCCTACACTTACTGGCACGGCGTGAACGATGACATCTCCGGCAAGCTGCAGCTCGCCCAGATGGACACCGCCTACGTTGAGCCGGCCGACAAGGTCGACGTTTCAACGCTCTTCTGAGCAGCAGCGTGAGCTACATCTTCAATCCCGAGCCGCCAGTGACCATCCCGGTTGCTGGCGGCTCCGGTCTGTTTCCGGTCCGCCGCATCTGGTGCATCGGCCGCAACTATGCAGACCATGCTGCCGAAATGGGTTTCGATCCTGAAACCGAACCGCCGTTCTTCTTCAGCAAGCCCGCCTCTGCGGTGGTGCCATCGGGCTCCGTATTGGCCTGGCCCTCAGCCACCAGCGACCTGCACTTTGAGGTCGAACTGGTTGTGGCACTCAGGTCAGGCGGCCGTGACCTCAGGGCGGAAGACGCCCTGCAGCATGTGTTCGGCTACGCAGCAGGGCTGGACATGACCCGACGCGACCTGCAGGCCGAGGCCAAGAAGCTGGGCCGTCCCTGGGACCTGGCCAAAGGCTTCGATGAGTCAGCCCCGATCGGGCCGATCCGCCCTGCAGACCAACAGTTCCAGCCCGATTCGGGCTCAATCACGCTGCATCAGAATGGTGAACTGCGGCAAGCCGGTGACCTGAAGCAGCAGCTCTGGCCGGTGCCGAATGCCATCGCTTACCTGAGCAGTTTCGTGGAACTCAGGGCGGGCGACCTGATCATGACCGGTACCCCGGCAGGCGTGGGCCCGGTACGCCCTGGCGACAGCCTGCGCGGGCATGTCGAGGCCGTCGGCGAAGTGACCATTAACTACCGGCCCGCCTGAATCAGCCGGGCATCTCAACCCGGACAGGGGCTGCACGGCCATCGGCATGCAGTTCCGGCGGGAAGCCGCTGCGGGCGATGCTGGCAATCAGCTTCAGCGTGCCGTCATCACGCAGCGTGTCGAGCATGAACAGCTGCTGCTGATGCAGTGATCCCAGCTGACTGCGGTTGCGCTCCAGGTTCATGTATTCGCTCAGCAGGGCATTGAACAGTGCCCAGTGAGCCTCATCCCAGCTCTGACCGGAACCGAGCAGGTTCAGCTCTTTGGGCCTGACGACCCGCGCGCATACCTGCTGTGCACTGCTGCCGAACTCCGTCAGCACAACCAGCGGAGACTCCCCGTAGGCCGTAATGAATGGCGTAAGTTCCGTACCTTCAGCTTCGCTCATGCAGTTCCCCTTTCCGGTGCCTGAATCAGGCTAGACCGTTCAGCTCCAGCGAGAGACTTTGAACCCGGCTGAAACTGAACGGCGGGCGGCAACTGACCGGGGTATGGTTGGTAAATGACAAACACTGTCGTGGTTTCGGTGAAGGGCCTGCGGTGAATTTCGACCTGGATCTTGCATCCCTGGCAGCGGCATTCCGCAACAGGGAGGTCAGTTCTGTTGAACTGACCGGCGAATTCCTGCGTCGTGCCGAAGCCAGCACGTATGGTGCCTGGCGCAAACTCACTGCCGAGCGGGCGCTGGCAATGGCGGAACGCGCTGACCGGCTGCTGGCGGAAGGCCAGGACCTGGGGCCGCTGCACGGCATCCCGGTTGGCATAAAGGACAACATCAACATGGCTGGCGAGATCAGCCTCGCCGGGCTGGACCCGCAATTGCCGCTGCGAAAGGCGGACGCGGATGCATCACTTGTCATGCGCCTGGAACTGGGTGGCGCCGTCCTGATGGGGCGGACGAACATGACGGAACTCGCTTTCACTGCACTGGGCCTGTCGGGCAGGCAAACCCCGGTCAATCCGCGTGACCCGGAACGTGTGCCCGGTGGCTCCTCCTCCGGCTCCGCCGTAGCCGTGGCTGCCGGTGAGGTGCCCGTGGCACTGGGAACCGACACGGGTGGCTCGATAAGGGTACCGGCGGCCTACAACGGCATAACAGGTCTCAAGCCCGGCAACGGGCGGCTGGACATGCGCGGGGTGTTCCCGCTGAGCAGCAGCCTTGATACCGTTGGCCCCCTGACGAGGACGGCCGCCGAGGCGGAACGGGTGTTCGCGGTGCTGGATCCGGCTTACGTGCGTGAGGACCGGATCGGCGTACCCACCGTTCTGGTGCCGGAAACAGTTGTGCTGGACGAGCTTGACCCTCAGGTGGCCAAGGACTTTGAACGGGCGCTTGAAGTTTTCCGTGAACTGAACGCCGTGATCCACCGCAAACGACTGCCGTACCTGCAGGAAGTACGGGAGGCCAGTCAGTACGGGTCGTTTGCCGGCTGGGAAGCATACCGCATGTATGGCGAGCTGCTGAGATCCGGTGCCGATCAGATCGGTGTGAGTGAGGACATCCTGGCCTACGCCGAACGGGACCTGGCGGACTATCAGCAGCTGCAGCAGACCCGGTCAGCACTGCGCGCCCGTCACCGCCAGGTAGCCGCTGATTACGATCTGTTGCTGGCACCCACCACGGCCACCTTGCCGCCGAAGCTTGCCGAGGTTGCCGAACCGGAGAAGCGCATGGAACTGGACAGCCTGGGCCTGCGCAACACCAGCCTGTTCAACTTCCTCGGACTGCCTGTGCTCGCCATACCGATGGGGGAAATGACCTCGCTCAGCATCATCGGGCGCGAGGGCCAGGAGAGACTGGTGCTGGCAGCCGGCCGTGCCTATCAGGATGCGCTCAGCTGAACGGCAGCGGGACAGCTGGTACGATTGCTGAAACGGTGACAGCCCGCCTGACAGTCAGCTGACGCGAGCCTGCGGGCACAGGAGGAACACGCATTGACACCAGTATCACGCGGCACTGCAGCGCGCCTGACGCAGCTGCTCACTGAACCTGCCGCCACCCTGTTGCCGGGAGCAATGAACGCCCTGGCCGCCAGGATCATTGAGGACAGCGGCTTTGAGGCAATTTACGTGACGGGAGCCGGCGTCACCAACGCCAGCCTGGGCATGCCCGACCTCGGTCTGATCACTGCCACCGAGCTGGCCGACCAGGTGGCCAAAATCCGCGACGTTACCGAACTGCCGCTGGTGGTGGACGCAGACACCGGCTTCGGCAACGCGCTGAACACCAGGCGGACGATCCGCTCGCTTGAACGGGCGGGGGCGACCGTCATCCAGCTCGAGGACCAGACCTTCCCGAAGAAATGCGGACATTTTGAGGACAAATCGGTCGTCGGAGCTGCGGAGATGATCAGCAAAATCCATGCCGCCGTCGATGCGCGCAGCAGCAGTGAACTGCTGATAATGGCGCGCACGGACGCCGCTGCAACCGATGGGATTGATGAGGCGATAGACCGCGCAAACCGCTACCGGGAAGCCGGGGCGGACATCAG
>CAZPLV010000206.1:0-3530 GCA_964587295.1 uncultured bacterium | reverse complement strand
TCCAGTGCCAGCCGTCCCAGGGTACGTAGGTACACATTTTGCATCATAGGCCATAACAAGGCCTCGTACAATTCGCACATTTATATGTACGGTCGTCATTGGGAGGTTGGGCCTCGCCCAGGAAGACTCACGCGTCCGAGCGCTCCGAGCCGCTATCATGCGACATGCGGATTCGCCCAGCGACGAGAGTGAACGCAGTGACCAGACCGGAAAAATCGGAAGCCGCCGACTTCTTCTTCACCTACATCGATCAGGTACCAGAGGGTGACATTCGCCAGCTCCTGACATACCAGGCACAAAGCGCTATGGTTTTCCTGGAATCCGTCTCGGAGGAAACTTCGCTGTACCGTTACGCCGCTCGCAAGTGGAGCATGAGGCAGGTGCTCGCCCACGTCAATGACATTGAGCGGGTGTTTGCCTACCGCGCCTTGTGGTTCGCCCGTGCGATGAACGACCCGGTGGCTTCATTCGACGAGAATGCTGCCATGGAAGTTGCTGCAGCTGATGACCGCAGCTGGGCTGATCACGTGGCGGAGTTCCGGGCGGTACGCGGGGCGACGCTGACCCTGCTGCGTGGGCTGCCGGACGAGGCTTGGACACGGGGCGGCATTGCCGGCGGCAGGCGCTGCACTGTCAGGGCCCTTGCCTACATGATTGCAGGACACGAGCTTCATCACCGGCGTTTGCTTGGAGAGCGCTACCTTGTGACCTCCCGGCGGGAGTGATTCTGAGCCGACAGATGTGAATAGAGCGCCTAATTCCAGGGATCAAATGTTGCAACTCCTGATGCCTGGTAATCACGCACGTTACGGGTGACGACAGTCAGGTTGTGATGCAGTGCCGTGGCGGCAATGAGTGCATCACACGGGGATAGTGGGTCCGGGATCATGAGCCGAGCGCAACTTCATGGCCGCGGCCAGGGGCCTATGCGATAGCCTCGTCGGCGTGGCGGCCGCGTCCACATGTTTCATGATGAATCATGATAGCTTGCCGGGAGTCAGGAGGCCTCCCATGTCTGGCCAAGGCCGAGAAAAATTTGCAACCCAGGTCAACGCTGAAACCCTCGCAGAAATCCGGGCGCTGGCACGACAGGAGGGCCGGCAAATACAGGCACTCATTGATGAAGCCCTTCAGGACCTGCTGGAGAAACGCAAACAGGAGAAACCGAGATCCCACGTGATGGCCGCATACAAAGCCAGCCACGAGAAATACGGAACCTTGTACAAGAAACTCGCTGAGTGACCGACTACCTCACGCTCGCTGACGTACTCGCGATACACGAGGACCAAGTGCAGACTTATGGTGGATCGAGTGGCATCAGGGACCTCGGCCTTCTAGAAGCAGCGTTATTCAGGCCGCAAACCGGCTACTACGCGGACGAAGTCGAACAGGCTGCAGCACTGTGGGAAAGCCTTGCCCAGAATCATCCGTTTGTTGACGGCAACAAACGAACCGCTTTTGCTGCAACCTACACATTCCTTGCAATCAACGGCCTGATTATCAACGCCGACGCTAGTGATGCCTACGACTTCATCATCGGGCTCTACGAAGCGGGCGCGTTCCACTTTGAGCACCTCGTGCCTTGGCTGAGAACAAACACGGCACAAATGGAGTAACTCGCGAAGCGCGGCAGCAGCAGGTCCGGAGAGCAGTCCCACCTCAGGTGTGGTGGTCTCACAGGTGAGTGGAGACCCTCCAGTAGTTTGAGAGCTGTCGTGGCTCCTAGTCGGATCGGCACGACGACAGCCGGCTTTCCAAATAACCGAGGCGCCCAGGCGGAACCTTTCGGACCCACCTGGGCACCTTGCCTGGACTGAATCATTCGCGCCAGCTAAAAACTCACCTCACGCGGCACGTTCAGCACGCCCTCCACCTCCGGATCGACAGCCAGCTCACCGGACCAGTTCCGGCCCCACATGTAAAGGCTCCCGTCCTCCAGTATTGCGCCGGCATGATGCTCACCGGCAGCGATCTGTACGGCCGGTCCCGGCAGTTGCACCTCCACGGGTGTCAGTCCACTCGCGTTGGTGCCGTTCCCGAGCTGGCCGTAGTCGTTCTCGCCGAAGGCGAGAACCGTCCCGTCGCCCAGCAGAACGAGCGAGAACCCCATTCCAGCTGCCATGTCTACGACGGTCACGTCGCCTGGCAGCCCGACCTGGCTGGGACTGAGGCCGTCGCCATCGTGACCGAGGGCCTCGCCATAGTCCATGCCCCAGCTGAAGAGCCGGCCATCCTGGAGCAGCGCCAGTGAATGATAGCCCCCGGCAGCGACCCGGGTGGCTGCGCCCTCGAGCGGAACTTCGACCGGAACGTTCGTGTAGTCATTGACCTGATGCGGCTGACCGTCGCCAAGCTGTCCCTCAAAGGAGCGGCCCCAGGCCCAGACTGTGCCCTCAGCGTCGAGCGCCACGCCGTGAAACGCGCCCATGCTCACCTGCTCCACATCCGTTAAAGTCTCGAGGGCCGGCTCATGCCGGTCGCGGCTGCCGGACTCACCGGCCAGCTGGCCGTTATAGTCGTAGCCCCAGGAGCGCCAGGCGCCGTCTGACAGCTGCGCAAAGCTCGAGTCTCCGCCCAAGCGGACAGTAATGACGTCAGTCAGGTTCAGGACGGGCTCTGGCTCGAAGTCGTTGACGAGCGGGTCGCGACTCCCGAGCTGGCCCTCGTAATCACCACCCCAGGTCAGCACCGTACCGTCGGCTAAAACCACTGCGTTGTGACTTGTTCCTGCGTCGATCGCGACGGGTGAAGCGACGTTCACCTCGACAGGCACGTGGCTCCAGGAGTGGTAGTCCTCGCCAGGGTCGAAGCCCAGCTGACCAAGCCCGTTGTGACCCCAGGCCCAGAGGGTGTTCTCAGCGTCCAGGAACAGGGTGTGGGCTGCGCCCAGGGCCAGTCGCCTTCCAAGCTGAGGCTCAGGGTCGGGGTCCGGATCGGGATCCGCAGAGCCGATAATGACAGCAATCGTCACGGCACCAATCTGACTGCCCTCATGATGAGCGACCAAACTGGCACTGTATTCACCCGGCGCAGCCATCGCATCAGCAGCCACTGTCAACTCTCGTGACTCCACACCATCCACGAACAGCTCGGCGAGCGGCGTAACAGTCAACTCGCTTGGCAGCTCGGCAGTGAAGGTTATGGTGCCGACGGCTCCCCCGGTTGGCGTGACCGTGACGGTGACCGTCGAGCTGGAACCAGCCTGAATCGTGGTGGTGGCCGGCATTACCGAGAACTGGAAACCCGGCTTAGGCCCGGCCGGTCCGGTGCACGCGGCAAGCACCAGGACCAGGATGAGCAGGGACGGCAGCAATCTCTTCATGCTTTCTCCTCCGGCTGGGTCGGTCTGCGACGCAGCGAGGAGAGGGTAGCAAGCAGTTGCTTAACCCAGGATTAATCACGGCGAATCGAGGAACTGCAGCATCAGCTGCGTATTCCGATGATTTCGTCCGGGCATTCCGGCTGATTGCGTCCGCTTGGTCCGGGGGATTGCGGCCGGTCATTCCGGTTGATGCCGTCCGGTTCGTCGG
>CAZPLV010000205.1:0-3552 GCA_964587295.1 uncultured bacterium | reverse complement strand
TACAGCTACGCTGTCACCAGCGAGACCGGCGCCTTCCTGGGTGAGGTCGGCCTGGGCAACCGCAAGGACATCCGCAACGCCGTGGAGGCCGCCCGCAAAGGCAGCGGCTGGAGCAAGGCGACAGCCCACAACCGGGCCCAGGTGCTCTATTACCTGGCCGAGAACCTGAGCCAGCGGGCTGAGGAACTGGCCGCGTTCATCAACAACATGGACGATTCAGGCGCCAATCTGGGCGAGCGTGAGGTGGAGGCGAGCATCCGCCGCATCTACACCTACGCCGCCTGGGCTGACAAGTACGACGGACAGGTGCATGGCACGCCCCTGCGCAACGTGACCCTGGCGATGAATGAACCGTGGGGCGTGATGGGCGTGGTCGCACCGACTGACCATGCGCTGCTCGGCCTGCTCAGCCTGATCCTGCCGGCGCTGGCCATGGGCAACCGGGTGGTGGCCATTCCCAGCTCACCGCGCGCAGCCATCATGGCGCCGCTGTACCAGCTGCTTGACACCAGCGACGTGCCGGCCGGGGCAGTGAACCTGGTCAGCGGCAACCGCGACGAACTGGCGAAGGTACTGGCCCAGCACGATGACGTGGACGCCCTCTGGTACTGCGGTTCCCGCAGCGGAGCCAGGATGGTCGAAGCGGAAAGCAGCGGCAACCTCAAGCCGGTATGGGTGATCCGCAGCAGCGGACGCAACTGGTTTGAACCCGAAGTGGCTGAGGGCCGTGAGTTCCTGCGGCGCGCCACCCAGGTGAAGAACATCTGGGTTCCCTACGGGGAGTGAGCCTCAAGCGGCCGGCTTGAAGCGGTCACGGTGCACGGTCCAGGCGATGCCCAGCACCAGCAGCGTTGAGATGAGGCTGGTGCCGCCGTACGACATGAGCGGCAGCGTCAGGCCCGTGACCGGCGCGAGGCCCAGGGTCACGCCGATGTTGACCAGGACCTGGAAACCGACCAGTATGGTCGCTCCGCTGATGATCAGCACGTCACGGTCCTCCGGACATTCCGCCGCCATGCTCAGCAGGCGCCAGAACAGCAGCCCGTATAGGGAAAGCAGCAGCAGCCCTGCCAGCAGGCCGCCTTCCTCGGCCAGTACCGGGAAGATGAAGTCGTTGTGCGGTTCGGGAATGAAGCCAAGTTGCGACTGCGTTCCCTGGCGGTAACCCTTGCCGAGCAGCCCGCCTGAGCCGATGGCGATGCGGGCCTGCATCACCTGGTAGCCGCTGCCCAGCGGGTCAGCGGCCGGATCCAGGAAGGTGAGCAGCCGTTGCTGCTGGTAGGGCGCCAGCCTGGGCCAGACCACGGTCGGCACCAGTACGCCGACGAGCGCCACGGCGACCAGCAGCTGCCTGACCGGCACTCCGCGGATCAGGATCATGCCCACGCCGATGGCTGCGAGCACCAGAGTGCCGCCCATGTCGGGTTCGAGGAACACGAAACCGAGTGGAACCGCGATAAGCAGCACTGGCCGGATGTAACTGAGTGGCGAGCCGAGCTGTCTGTTGTGCAGGGCTTGTGCCAGCGCCAGTATCAGCGCGATCTTCGCAATTTCTGAGGGCTGGAAGCGGGGCAGCGGCCCGAGCTTCAGCCAGGACTGGGCAGCGTTGACTTCCGTGCCGATGAGCATCGTCAGCGCCAGCAGCACCACAGAAAGCACGTAACCGGCCGTGGCCAGCTGCATCATTCGGGCCCGCCCGAGAACGAGCAGGACAACCACCACGCCGCAGCCGATTGCCAGTGCCACAAACTGGGACTGCACAAGGCTCATTGACGCTGCGGAATTCAGCGTCACGAAACCGACGGCGATGATCGCCGCAGTGATGATGGGCAAGAACCATTCTCTGGTCAAATCAATACTCCAGGGAGACAAGGTCCCCCTGGAGCTGATTGTAACCACGGCCCATGAGCCTGATTAATCCGCTTCTTACTCGACAGTCACGCTTTTGGCCAGGTTGCGGGGCTGGTCCACATCCGTACCGCGCTGCAACGCCGTGTGGTAGGCAAGCAGCTGCACGGGTACCGAATGGATGATCGGCTGCACGAACGGATCGGCGTCGGGCAGCACCACGATGTCACTGCTGACGTCCCGCAGCTGCTCCGCACCGGCCGCGTCCGTCAGGGCAATCACATGTGCACCGCGGGCAGCCACTTCCTGCACGTTCGACAGGGTCTTGGCAAACAGACCGTCACTCGGGGCGATCACCACCACCGGGGTGCCCTCATCGATCAGGGCAATCGGCCCGTGCTTCAGCTCACCTGCCGCGTAGCCCTCAGCGTGGATGTAGGACAGCTCCTTGAGTTTCAGCGCACCTTCAAGGGCAATCGGGTAGGAACTGCCCCGGCCGAGGTAGAGCACGTCGCTGGCTTTCACCAGGCTGCGGGCGATGTTCTGGATCTCCGCGTCAGTCTGCAGTGCCTCGCTCAGCAGGCGCGGTACGCCGGCCAGCGCGCGCACCAGGCGGGCTTCCTCACCGGCCGGCAGCTGCTGCCGTTCCCTGGCCGCATCAAGCGCCAGGCAGGCCAGAACCGCCAGCTGGGCCGTGAATGCCTTGGTGGAAGCCACCCCGATTTCCGGTCCGGCCAGCAGCGGCCAGGTTACCTGCGCCTCACG
The DNA here is from genome assembly GCA_964587295.1 of uncultured bacterium. Classification (GTDB taxonomy): domain Bacteria; phylum Deinococcota; class Deinococci; order Deinococcales; family Trueperaceae; genus CALDPK01. The sequence continues at coordinate 939 of CAZPLV010000205.1, read as the reverse complement.
CGCGATGCTCGAGTCAGCCACGTTGACCACTGCCGCGGCCGGATGGCCATTCAGCGTGCAGTAGCGCAGGCTGGCCAGCGTGTCGGCGGTCTCGCCGGACTGGCTGATGAACAGCGCCATGCCGTGAGCATCAAGCGGCGGTTCACGGTAGCGGAACTCGCTGGCCACGTCGATGCTTACCGGGATTCCGGCCAGCTTCTCGAACCAGTAGCGCGCGGTCAGCCCGGCCAGGTAGGCGGTGCCACAGGCGGCGATGCTCAGACTGCTCAGCTGCCGCCACGGCACCGGAGTCGGTGCCGGCAGCCGCACGGTGCCGGCCGACAGGTCCAGGTAATGCGCCAGGGTGTGGGCCAGCACCTCGGGCTGCTCGGCAATCTCCTTGCTCATGAAGTGCCGGTGGCCGCCCTTGTCGACCAGGAATGCACTGGCGTTTGACTGCTGCGCCCCGCGCTCCACCCGCTCGCCGTCCGCGTCAAAGTATTCGGCGCCGGCGCGGGTGAGCACTACCCAGTCACCTTCGTCCAGGTAGGTGATGGTGGAGGTGAACGGCGCCAGGGCAATCGCGTCCGAACCGAGGAACATTTCGCCGTCACCGTGGCCGACTGCCAGCGGGCTTCCCCGCCGCGCACCGATGAGCAGGTCCTCGTGCCCGTTAAACAGGATTGCCAGGGCGAATGCACCCTCGAGCCGCGCCAGCGTGCGGCCCACGGCCGTGACCGGGTCGGCGCCCGCAGCCAGCTCCAGGTCGAGCAGGTGAGTGACCACTTCGGTGTCCGTGTCGCTGCTGAAGCTTGAGCCGCGGGCGATGAGTTCGCCGCGGAGTTCCGCGAAGTTCTCGATGATGCCGTTGTGCACCACCGCCACCCGCTCGGTAGCGTGCGGATGGGCGTTGCCCTCGGAGGGACCGCCGTGGGTGGCCCAGCGGGTGTGGCCGATGAC
>CAZPLV010000204.1:0-3594 GCA_964587295.1 uncultured bacterium | reverse complement strand
GCCATGCCTGCCAGCGCGATTACAGGCAGGAGCAGGCCGAGTGACACCAGCAGTTGCCGCATGATCACCTGCCAGGGTGCCGGTGCGGGGGATCCGGCACTGGCCAGTACACGCCAATGCCTGCCGAAATCCAGTGGAGCCAGTGTGGTGGCCAGCAGCCAGCGGAGCGTGCCGAACGCAGTCATGCGTCCGCGCACCAGGTGCTGCCAGGCGAATTCGAACACGTCCGCGGTGACCCCGCCGCCGACGTCACGAAAGCGCAGCAGCGGCATGCTCTCGCCAGCAACCTGTTTCAGTGCGGCTTCAGGTTGTGAAGCACCGGCATGGTCCATGAGACCCTGAGCAAAACGGCCGAGTGTACTAACCGGCGGCTGCTCACCGATACCGTGAACGATGACCACGGCTGCCCGACCGGGCTGCTGGCTGGCCATACAGGGCTCCTCTCTGAGTGTAGGGGCATGGTAGCGCATCAGAAATGGACGGATGCCCTGACACACCGGTCAATTGCCGGGGCAGTGCCGGTCAAAGCGATATGGTGGCACCGATGCGCGAGCCTGGCAGAACAGTCAGCAACCTTCTTCTGCTGACCTTTGCGTTTCTGAAGGCCGGTGCCGTGTCATTTGGTGGCGGCGCCTCAATCATTCCCATCCTCAGGCACGAAATCGTTACCCGCAACGGCTGGATGAACCAGGACGACTTCCTGGATGCTTACATGCTCGGCTCCACCATGCCGGGACCGATCGGCACCAACCTGGCCGCCTATTTCGGGCACAAGATTGCCGGTTGGGCCGGTGCGGCCGTCAGTGTCGCCGCAACCGTCCTGCCGACGGCCCTGGCAATGGTCGGTCTGGCAGCCCTGTACTTCACTCACCGTACGAATCCGATAGTTGACGGAATGCTGACCGGCATCCGGCCGGTGGTAATCGCGCTGCTGCTGGTGGTCGTCTGGGACTTCCTGCCTGCCGCAATCAGTCCGCGTGGCACCTGGCACAGGTTTCCGCTGCGTTGGGCACTGGTGGTCCTGATTTTCGTACTGGCGGTACGGTTTCAGCTGAATGCGGCAATACTCATAGTCATCGGCGGCGCTGTGGGCCTGCTTTTCCTGCGCAGATGATCTACTGGGAACTGTTCATTTCCTTCACGCGCGCCAGCCTGGCCGGTTTCGGCGGCGGGCCATCAATGATCACGCTCATTCAGAACGAGGTTGTGGATTTGCGCGGCTGGCTGACCGGACAGGAACTGCTTGATGCCTACGCATTCGCAAACACCCTTCCGAGTCCTCTGGCCACCAAGCTGGCCGCGTATGTCGGGTTTCAGCAGGCGGGCTGGCCAGGCGCAGTGGTCGCACTCATCGGGGTGACCATCCCTACGGCGCTACTGACCATCGGCATTGCTTCACTCTTCCTCCGTTACCGGCAAAACCGGCAGCTCGTCCGCTTCCTGCGCGGCGTGCGGCCAGTTGTCCTGGCGCTGCTCATGTATGTCGTCTGGGACTTTCTGGCGCCGACTTTCGGCACAACCAGCCAGGAGTGGCAACAAAACTGGTGGCTGTTCGTGATTACCGTCGTGTCAGCGGTACTGCTGGTGCGCCTCCGGGTGCATCCCCTGCCGCTCATTCTCGGCGGGGCTGTTATCGGGGTTGTGGTCAGCTTCCTGCCGGTCACGTAGAGCCGCGCCTCAGCCACCACTGTCAAGCAGCGCAACTGCTTCGCGTGACACGTCCCAGAGCTGCGGGTCATTGCTGTCCCGCGGTCGACCCAGATGGGTCAGGTCCATGATATCGACCACCCTGCCGGGCTGGCCGGACATGACCACAATCCGGTCCGCCAGGTAGGCGGCCTCCAGCGGATTATGGGTCACGAGCACCACTGTTGCACCGAGCTCTTCGCACAGTTCAAGCACCTCGGTGCGGACACGCATGGCAGTAAGTTCGTCCAGGGCGCTGAACGGTTCATCCAGGAAGAGGATGTCGGGCCTGATGATCATGGCCCGGGCCACCGCCGCACGCTGCTGCATGCCGATTGACATCTGGGCCGGGTAGTCACGGCCGTTGGCGCCAAGTCCGACTTTTTCCAGCCACTCGCGAATTAGTGCGTCCTTGGCCTTTGACGGGCCATCCAGTACGAAAGCAAGATTGTCGCGGACGCTCAGCCACGGCAGCAGCCGTGATTCCTGGAACATATAACTGGTGGTGGCAGCCGGGTTTGAGTACGTGACAGTGCCGCCGTACTCGCGGTCAAGGCCGGACATGATGTTGAGCAGAGTGGTCTTGCCGCAGCCGGACGGACCAATCAGGCAGACAAACTCACCGGGGGAAACGTCAAGGTCTATGGGCTGGAGTGCGGGACGCAGGCCGTCCGTGTGAGGATAATCGCGTGTCACATTACGCAGGACCAGGCCACTCATGCGAGCCTCGCTGAAGGCCTGCGCCAGCGGAATGCCCAACGCTGCAGACCGCCCATGATCACGATGTCAATAACTGCGAGAATCACCATCATCACCACGCCGTAGGCAAGGATTCCGGGCATGTTGAACATCTGATAATAGAAGCTGATCTGGTAGCCGACCCCACTGGTGCGGCCCATCAGCTCAGCCAGGATCACCATTTTCCAGGCCAGTGCCAGAGTCGTGCGGGCCGTGCCGATTATGTAGGGCATCAGCTGTGGCAGCATGACCCGGCGCCAGATTGCGAGGCGCGAGCGGCGATAGGCAACTGCCATTTCGACCAGTTTGTTGTCGATTGCACGGGTACCTTCCCGCACCTGCACGATCACGGTTGGCAGGACGGAGATGATCAGCGCCAGGATAGCGGCACGATCGTTGAGGCCGAGAATAAGATAGGCGGCTACGAACAGGACAAGGCGCGGAATATTCAGCATCGCCACCACCCAGGCTTCCAGCAGCTCATCGATGCGGCGATAGATGCCCATCAGAGTGCCGATGACGATACCTGAGCCCATGGAAATAAGGAAGGCAATAACGACCCGGTTGAAGGTTGCTGCAAGGTGGCGTTGCATAGCGCCGCGCTCAAACTCACGGACGATGAATTCCCAGGTTGCCACCGGTCCGGGTATGGTTTGGCGGCCAACCACCTCAGTCAGAAGCAGCCAGCCAAGCAAAAGGGAAAGCAGGCCTGCCAGCCGGAAAACCGGACTGGCAAGCCTGCTGGTGAAGCTCTTACTCAGGGTTGTACTCAGTGGTAAATGCAGAAGCATCGAGGTTGTCAACGCCGACTACATCTGCACCGGCAACTTCCACCAGCTGATCCACGAGCTCAACGAGCTCATCAATCATCTCCTGGTTCCACTCCTCAGGGATGCCCGCTTCCCAGCGTTCACGGACTGCGGGGAAAACGCTCGGATCAGGCAGGCTGTACAGTTCGTTGTCCAGGATGCTCTGCCAGATACCGTCGTTGCTGTCCATTTTCATCATCTCGATGGCTTCCTGCATTGCTGCGAGGAAGGCGGTCAGCGCAGCCGGGTCAGCACCGTCACGGCCGAGAACGACCAGAATCGGCAGGTCATCACGGAAGCCCATTTCAGCCAGCAGGTCAGAAACAAGCTGGATGTCGCGGTACTCTCCGCTGCCTTCCAT
>CAZPLV010000203.1:0-3608 GCA_964587295.1 uncultured bacterium | reverse complement strand
ACGCGAACCACGTAACTCGCCAAAAGCTTCTCGCCTGACATGCATCAGATTATGCAGCCGCCGTTTCACCTGCGTTCCACAAACCGTCACGCCGCTGTGAACCAGTCGAACGCACGCCGCGCATACTGTTCCAGTGGGGGATGACCGCTGCCCGGATCGGCGGCCATTCGTTCAAGCAGACGCAGCGCCACCGTTCGTAACGGTTCATTGTTGCCGGCGGCGTTCTCTGCCACAACACTTGCCAGTTCGCCTGCCCGCACCGCCTCGCCCTGAGCCTGCTTGAGCAGCGCACCGGAGTAGAGTGCGCTGAGCAGATCAGTATGGGAACCGATATCAAGCGACAGTTCGATGGCCCGGGCCACCTCCCTGGCGGCATCAGCGTGGCGCTCGAGCAAAAGCAGCGCACGGGACATATAGCTGTGACAGTGGGCTGAGCCGGAGGGATCAGCCAGCTGGCCATACAGCTCAAGTGCCTCCTGCAGCCGCGCCCGCGCGGCGGTTCCCTGTGACTGCTGCAACGCAAGCCGGCCCAGGCTGCTCAGGACAGCCGCCACACCCGGAATGTTTCCCAGCTCACGGCGGACAGCAAGACTGCGTTCCAACAGTTCATGTGCAGCAGCGAAATCACCCCGCACTTCCGCCACCGCCCCCAGGTTATTCAGCAGCGCCGCCTCACGGTGGGCAAAGCCCAGCTCCCGGCACATTTCAGCCGCCTGGGTCCACAACCGCTCAGCCTCAGTGTGATCACCCAGGTCGAATCGGCACGCCCCCAGATTTGTCAGGGCTCCCGTCACGCCTTCGGCATTACCAACGCGGCGGTGCGCAACCAGACTGAGGTGGTACTGCTCTTCACCCTTGCTGATCTCACCGTCCACCGTGCAACTGATTGTGGCGAGACCGTTGCGGGCTGCGCCTTCCAGGTAAGCATCGGCAATCTTCAGTGATGAAGAGAGCACCAGCCCGAACAGTTCCCGCGCTTCCTCATACTGTGAGGTTCGGTGCAGGCCGTTGGCCAGAACGAGCCGGGCAGTGGCCAGTTCTGTTTCGGAACCGACGGTTTTCAGCGTTGCGAGGGCTTCACGCAGCTGACTGATTGCAGCCGTCAGTTCACCGAGGTTGAAGTCAGACTCAGCCTGCTGGGCAATCAGGTTCGCACGCAAGCGGGCGGCGCCAGGCTGGTCAGCCGCTGATTCATCACTTGCCAGGGGTTCAAGTGCCGCTATCGCCGCGCTGAAATAATCCCGGGCAGCCTGAAAGCGGGCCCGGTAGTAAAGGTAGTGGTCGAGGGCCTCCCGGGCCTGTTCCAGTGCGGTCAGATTCAGCGTTGCGGTTGCGTGGTTCCAGGCCAGCTCGAAATTGGCCCGGTCAGCCTGAACCCGCTCCAGGCCCCGCTGAACGTCACGTCCTTTGAGGTCAATACCGATCTGGCCCAGCAGTTCACAGTAGTAGTTGGCGTGCGCTGCCCTGGCGGACGCCAGTTGCTCCACTGCGGCCTGCCGCGCCGCGTACTGCCGCAGAAGCTCATGCACTGTGAAGCGGTCCTGGCCGGTGCGCCTGACGAGTGAACTGTCGAGCAGGCTGAGCAGCAGGTCCAGGTCCACTACCGCCACCAACCGGGCAGCCTCAAGGGTGAAGCCACCTGTGAACACGGATAGACGGATCATTGCCTGCCGCTGCGCGTCAGTCAGGCCCTGCCACGTGTGCCCCAGGATGGACCAGATGCTGCGGTGGCGCTCGGGCAGGTCACGCAGGTCGGTTTCCAGCAGGGTTTCGCGTTCAGCAAGCTGGGCGGACAGTTCACGCACGGAAAGCAGGCGCGTCCAGCTGGCAGCTATCTCGATTGCCAGGGGCAGACCCTCCAGCTGGTCACAGATTTGGGTGATGCTTTCGAGTGCACGGCCGCCGGAGCTGAACCGCTCACCGTGCCTGGCGGCCCGGGCGATGAACAGCTGCACGGCGTCACTCAGTTGCGCTGACTCTCCGTGCGGAGTGCCCAGGCCCGCCAGTTCAAGGGTGAACTCGTCGCTTACCTGCAGTGATTCGCGTGAAGTGACCAGCAGGCGCAGGTCCGGTGCAGCTGCCAGCAGGCGGACGAGGAGCGGGGCAGCCTCGATCACATCCTCAAAGTTGTCCAGCAGCAGCAGTTGGCTGCTGCCGCGCAACCGGTCCGACAGTGCCCTTTCTGCGTCTTCGTCTTCAGCCCGCGCACCGAGTGTTTCCAGAATGGTCAGGGCAAGCCGATCCGGGCTGCTGAGCCCGGCAAGTGGCACGAACACCGCCTGCTGCCCGCTGTCCCGCACGTGCCGGCCAGCTGCTTCGATTGCCAGTCTGGTCTTGCCGCTGCCACCCATGCCCTGGATGGTGATGAGGCGGCTCGCGCCGTCATGGAGGAGCACGTTAATTCGCTCCAGTTCGGCCTCCCGTCCCACGAAGCTGGTTGTCGGCTCCGGCAGTGCAGACCGTGATTCACGTGGCTCAGGCAGTTGCTGCAGCGCGTCCACCAGTACCAGGGTTGATTCCAGGGGCTGGCCGTCGACCTCTTCAGCCAGCAGTTTTCTGAAACGGTCGAAGGCAGTTACTGCCTCGTGCTGGCGCCCGTCAGCAGCCAGCGCGCGCAGGAACTGCTGCAGGGTGCCCTCATCCAGTGGTTCGGCCTGTACGAGAGGCTGCAGTATCCTGACCGCTTCTGCGTTCCGGCCCTGTCCCAGTAACAGGGCCGCCTGAGACTGGCTGGCCTGGCCCCAGGCCGTCTGCATGTCGGCCCGCTCCAGCTCCTGCCATGACTCGAAGCCGGGAGCGTCAGGGAGTCTGGCGCCGTCAAGAAACGGCCCTTTATAGAGGCTGAGTGCTTCGGGCCAGTTCCTTTCGGCAACAGCTGCCCTGAAGTCTTTGACGTCACTTTGCGGCAGCCAGCGGATGCGGTCGGCTTCCGCTTCCATACCTGCTGCCCAGGGAAGGCTGCGGGCGCGGTGCACGATTGTGCGGATGTAGCGCAGCGCGGCTTCACTGGGGGAGTCCGGGCGGTAGATGAGCACCAGTTCTGACCTGCTGACCCAGTCACCGCGCAGGGCCAGATAGACGAGCAGCGAAACCGGCCGCTCCAGTGCCAGTTGCTGCACCTTTCCGGCCTGCTCCACTGCCAGCCCACCGAGGAGCTGCAGCCTTGTTGACATGCCGGATTGTACCCGCTGCAGCAAATTGCTTGCCAACGCACAATCACTCTGAGCTGACAGCGGACGCGGAACAGGGTTAATCTGGCAGCTTGAATGCCTGACTCCCGGCACTATGTACTGGCTATTTCATGTCCCGACAGACCCGGGATTGTTCACGCGGTCTCCGGCCTGCTCGCACGCCTTGGCGGCAATATCACCGAATCGCAGCAATTTGGCGACGCTGTGGCGGGCAGATTCTTCATGCGCATTCAGGTTGAGACGCCAGCAGCGCAGAAAGATCTGGATGCGGGCATGGCCGCCCTGGCAAGCGACTTTGACATGCAATGGACGCTTGATGAGGTCGGGCGTCCAATCAGGACGCTGATCATGGTCTCCAGAGAGGCGCACTGCCTGAATGACCTGCTGTTCCGCTGGCGCAGCGGCCGGCTGCCTGTT
>CAZPLV010000202.1:0-3612 GCA_964587295.1 uncultured bacterium | reverse complement strand
GACCGTTCATTCACCTTCATCACCAAGACCCCGCCCGCCAGCTACCTGATCAAGGAAGCCGCCGGCCTCGGCAAGGGTTCCGGCGTCCCGAACAAGGACAAGGTCGGCAAGCTGACCTGGGAGCAGTGCCTGGAGCTTGGTCGTGAGAAAATGTCTGACCTGAATGCCAATGATGAAGTGGCTGCCGCCATGATCATCGCGGGCACCGCCCGTTCCATGGGTGTGACCGTCGAGGGAGGACCGCAGTAATGGCAAGAGGCAAGCGTTACCGCGAGCTGGAGACCAGGGTGGACCGCAAGAAGCTGTACGAAAGCAATGATGCAGTTGCCCTCGTACGCGAACTGGCCACCGCGAAGTTTGACGAGACCGTCGAAGCGCACTTCCGCCTTGGCGTTGATCCCCGCAAGAGCGACCAGAACGTTCGTGGCACCGTTGCGCTTCCGCACGGAACCGGCCGTACCGTTCGCGTCCTTGCCTTCGTGCAGGGCGAAGACGTTGCCGCAGCTGAGGCTGCCGGTGCTGACTTCGTCGGCGGCGATGAAATGATCGACCGGGTGGCCGGTGGCTGGTTTGACTATGATGCTGTCGTTGCCACCCCGCAGATGATGGCCGCCGTCGGCTCGAAGCTCGGTCGTGTGCTTGGCCCCCGTGGCCTGCTCCCGAACCCGCGTGCCGGCACCGTCGGTCCGGATATTGCTCAGATCATCAAGGCCCTCAAGGCCGGTCAGATCGAGTTCCGCTCGGACAAGACCGGCGTTGTGCACGCCCCGATCGGCAAGGCAAGCTTCAGCGCCGAGCAGCTGCAGGAGAACCTCGCTGCCCTGCGCAGCGCCGTCGAGGCTGCCAAGCCTGACACAGCGCGTGGCGTTTACCTGCGCACTCTGTTCCTGACTTCCACCATGGGACCATCCGTAAGGGTCGGTCTCTGAGCAGACAGGCCGCTGCGCAGCACATGCGCGGCAGCCGCTGATTTTTTTTCGGCATCCCGGTGCGCAGTTGTGGTTCGCCACACGGCACCACAGGCGTTGGAGACAGCAGGGGCCAGCCTGGCTTAAAGATCCTGCCGAGGCGTACTGCGCTTCGCGGTTGTTCCTGAGAATGGAACCAAGTATTCGTTCACTGAAAGGTGCAAATGGCCAACCCGAGAAATATTGCGTCGGTCGAGGAGCTGCGCGGACTGCTGGAAGGCAGGAACACGTTCTTTCTCGTCGACTACCAGGGGTTGAGCGCAGCTGACCTCAATGCCCTCAGGGCAAAGGTCAGGGCCGAAGGTGGCCGTATCCTGGTCGCCAAGAACACCCTCATCAACGTTGTGCTCCAGGAGCAGGGCGTGGAGGGTTTCGGAGACCAGCTGAAGGGCCCGACAGCCCTCGTCCTCACGGGCGAGGATCCCGTCGGTCCTGTCAAGGCAGTCACTGACTTCGCCAAGGACCATGCCCAGGATCTTCCTGCCCCCAAGGGCGGCATGCTCCAGGGTAATCTGGTCGGCCCCGAGGTTCTTGCCCGGGTCGCCAAGCTGCCCGGTCGCGAGCAGATCCTCAGCGAGCTGGTGGGCGTTCTCAGCGCTCCGCTGCAGCAGCTGGTGGGTGTTCTCGAAGGTCCACAGCGCAATCTGGTATCAGTAATAACCAATCACAAGTCCAAGTTGGAGGAACAGTAATTATGGCATTCGATAAGGAAGCCCTGGTAGAACAGCTGAGCGGTCTCACCGTTCTCGAACTCGTCGATCTCGTTGACGCACTCAAGGAATCATGGGGCGTCGAAGCTGCCGCAGCCATGCCCATGGGTGCATTTGCGGGCGGCGCGCCTGGTGCAGACGCCGGTGGAGCCGCTGCTGAAGAGCAGAGCGAGTTCACCGTCAGCATCAAGGATGCCGGCGCAAGCAAGCTGCAGGTCATCAAGGAAGTCCGTGCCATCACGGAACTCGGCCTCAAGGAAGCCAAGGACCTCGTTGAGTCCGGCGGTGTCGTCAAGGAAGGCGTCTCCAAGGACGAAGCTGACGAAATCAAGGGCAAGCTCGAGGCAGCAGGCGCAACCGTAGAAGTCAAGTAAACGCTTCTGCGTGCCGGATGCATTTTCAGTTGCAGGTGGACAGGGCAGTAGTCCTGTCCACCCGTAACGAGCCTATCTTGTGTTAGCCTGAAAATTTGAGGTGAGCACGTCAGCTGCAGGGAGCCACTTTGAAGAGTGACAACACCGGCACCAGCCGGGATGAAAATTCGGGAAAGGTCACAGGCGCGCGGCCAGCCGCGGGCCAGTTGCGCGCTGCTGCACGGCATTCTGGCGGCAGTTACCCGCTGCACGCTTATGTGCGCAGCAATCCACCGGCTGCTGATGAGCCCATCTTATCAGAACTATTTTATTCGAATGCAAGCGATACCTGTCAGCCGCAAGCCGCTGTTCTCTTCCACTAAGGGGTGAAGATGCGCGAAATCAGATCGTTCGGACGCATTGACGAAGTCATTGAACTGCCGAACCTCACCAACATCCAGATCAAGTCTTTTGATCAGTTTCTGCAGCGCGACGTGCCTGCAGCACTGCGCGAGGATATTGGTCTGCAGGCCGCTTTCCGGGAAGTGTTCCCGATTGACGAGACCGAACGGGGCCGTCAGACCGGGCTCGTACTTGATTTCCTCGAGTACACGCTCACCGAACCCGAGTACACCCCCGAGGAGTGCCGGGAGAAGGACCTGAGCTACCAGGCGGGTCTGTTCACCAAACTGCAGCTCGTTCACAAGGATACCGGCCTGATCAAGGAAGACCAGGTGTTCCTCGGTGACGTGCCGCTCATGACTGAGGACGGCTCGTTCATCATCAACGGTGCCGACCGCGTCATTGTCTCGCAGATCCACCGTTCACCCGGTGTCTATTTCACCGCAGGTGCCACTGCCGGTTCGCGTCCGACCGCGAGCATCATCCCGATGCCCAAGCGCGGGCCCTGGATCGAGCTTGAGTTCGACAATCACGACACGCTCTGGATGAAGGTAAACAAGCGCAAGTTCCCGTTCACGCTCATCCTGCGCGTGCTCGGTTACGGCGATGAGGAAATCCGCGGCCTGTTCACAGGTGCGGAAGACCTGCTTGACGCCACCTTCCGCAATGACGAGGCAAGCGGTGCAGGCCGTGACGAAGCGCTTCTGCGCCTGTTCACCGTGCTGCGCCCGGGCGATCCTCCCAAGGTGGACAAGGCCAGCAGTTACCTGCACGGCCTGCTTGCAGATCCGCGCCGTTACGACCTTGGCGCTGCAGGCCGCTTCAAGATGAACGACAAGCTCAGCCTTGAGCACCAGCAGCCCACGCTGCTCGGCTTTGAGGACGGCCAGTTCGTCGACTTCGGTCTCGTCGCCACCATCCAGTACCTTGTCAGCCTTGCAAACGGAGTCGAGGGCTTCGAAGAGGACGACATCGACCACCTGGGCAACCGCCGCATCCGCACCGTCGGGGAACTGGTCGCCGACCAGATCCGTGTCGGTCTCGGCCGCATGGCCCGTGGTGTGCGCGAGCGCATGCTGCTCGGTAACCCCGACGCGGCAACCCCGCAGAAGCTCGTCAACAACCGGCCGATCGTGGCCGCACTGCGCGAGTTCTTCGGACGCAGCCAGCTCAGCCAGT
>CAZPLV010000201.1:0-3614 GCA_964587295.1 uncultured bacterium | reverse complement strand
TCCCCATCCTCGAGCTGGGCACCAGCGCAAAGATGCTGTCGATCGTGCCGCTCATGAACGGCGGGGGACTGTTCGAAACCGGCGCCGGCGGCTCCGCGCCCAAGCACGTGCAGCAGCTCGTGAGCGAAAACTACCTGCGCTGGGACTCACTCGGTGAGTTCCTGGCACTTGCCGCCTCACTGGACCACCTGGCAACACAGGCTGATGAGCCTCGAGCCCGGGTCCTGGCCGACACGCTGGACCGCGCCACCGCCCGCTTCCTCGAAAACGACAAGTCACCCGCCCGCAAGATTGGCCAGATTGACAACCGCGGCAGCCACTTCTTCCTGGCGCAGTACTGGGCACAGGAACTGGCCCGGCAGACGGATGATGCTGACCTGGCGGCCGCTTTCAGCGACCTGGCCACGAAGCTGACCGACGGTGAGGATCAGATTGTCGGCGAGCTCCTGGCTGTTCAGGGCAAGCCGGTCGACCTTGGTGGCTACTTCCGGCCCGATGAATCCAAGGCGTCCGCTGTCATGCGGCCGAGCAGTACTTTCAACGAGGCGCTGGCAAGCCTTTGATCATGGATGTTGCGTCGGATTCCGGCTGCCGATAAGCCCGGAATCCGACGCGACTTCGGTCAGTACCTGTCCTTACGAGGAAACAACAGACCGCCGTCCGAGCACCGGCAGCTGATACCGCAGATCCGGAAACTTGGCATCCACATAATCAGCAAACAACTGCGGGTTCAGGGTGTTCGACTCGAACATCCCGTAGTGCGTCGGAACCACCAGCCGGATGTCGAGTCCACCGGCCAGGTCGGCGGCCTCCTGGTAGGTCATGTTGCCAAGTACGTTGGCACGGTAACGCTCTGCGTCACGGCCGTTGATGGGCAGGAACGCCGCGTCCAGCTGCCAAGTGCGGAGTCGTGCCTGCAGACCTTCCCACCAGACGGTGTCGCCAGCGTGATAAATGGTCACGCCCTCAGCCTGCAGGACCAGACCGAGGAAGGCGTGATGCCCGTCCTCGTCCGTTTCAAAGAACTCGTGCGCTGCCTTGACGCCGGTTATCGAGATACCCCGGTGTCCAACCGTCTCCTGGTCATCCAGCAACAGCAGCCGCTCTTCCGGCACGCCAAGGGAGAGCATGCGTCCACGGCAGGAACGTGGAGCCAGGAAAGAGCAATCCGTGGCCTCTGCAAGTCCGCTGACCGCCACGGGGTCGATGTGGTCTATGTGGTCATGCGTGCAGCAGACCAGGCTGACGATTCCCTGGGCAGCTGCGGGCTCGAACATGGGCGGCACCAGCCGCTCGGGCATGTCAGCCAGGAATGGGTCCACCAGGATGACTTCCGGACCGAGCGTCAGGATGAAACTGTGCTGGCCCAGCCAGGTGAACGCCGGCTTGGCCGCGTCCGAATGCGCCGTGAACAGTTCACGTCCAAACATTGATTCCATGATGGTTACCTCCGATTATCGAAACAGGTGGACAGGCTGGCACGATTCAGTGCACAGCCCGCACCCGGACGGTCTGGCCTGTCTCCAGCGACTGCTGGGCAGCAAGCGCCAGGCGCAGTGATTCCCGGCCGTCAATGACGTCGGGCGCCACCTCACTCCCGTTGAGGATGTTGAACGCAAACGCCTCGAGTTCATTGGTGTACGCCTGGAAGTAACTCCAGGAGAAGTCTCGCGGCCGGTCCTGGATGATGCCGCGGCGCTCGTAGCGCTTCAGCAGGTGGCGGCTGTCCATATCAATGGTGACGCGGCCCCGGCTGCCGATCACCTCGGAGCGGATGTCGTAGCCCCATGGGCTGTTGAGCGCACATTCGAGCGTGCCGACTGCCCCGTTCTCAAAGCGGAGTGTGGCGACTGCAGTGTCGAACAGTCCATGTTCCGCCAGTTTCGGATCGGTGATTGCGCCGCCGATGGCGTGTACTTCCTCCACTTCGCCGACCAGGAAGCGGGCGGTATCCAGATCGTGAATGCCCAGGTCGATAAAAATGCCACCGCTTGCTTTCAGGAACTCAGTTGGTGGCGGCTCTGCGTCCCGGTCGACGGCGCGGAATCCTTCGATCTTCCCCAGCTCACCCGCATCAATCTGACGGCGCGCTTCCTGCAGGGCCGGATCATAGCGCCGCTGAAAGCCGACCTGGACCTGAACTCCGGTGGCGCGGACCGCCGCGACAATCCGGTCGCTGGCCGCCAGGTCATGGGCCAGCGGCTTCTCCACGAATACAGGCTTGCCGGAGTCAACTGCAGACATGACGACCTGTTCGTGGGTGCGGGTCGGCGTGCTGACGACGATGGCCTGTACGTCATCGTCCGCAAGGGCATCCTGGAAGCCGCACGCCCTCGCCCCGAATCTTCCGGCAACCTCAGCTGCTGCCTCCAGGTTCAGATCAGTGACGCAAACGACCTCCAGGTTGGGAATGCGTTCAATCACATCCGCGTGGATGCGGCCCATGCGGCCGACGCCGACCAGAGCCACCTGCAGCCGTTTGCGCATCAGCTCTCGCCGAGTTCTGCCGCCAGTTGCTTTTCGAACTCCTGGAAGTCCTGCCCGCCGGCCATCAGGTCCAGCAGTTCCTCGCGGCTGATGTCATCGCGCGCATGGGTGCCGAGGCTGCCGCCGCGCTTGAACACGGTGAAGGTGTCCCCTACCGCGTAAGCATGATGCACGTTGTGGGTAATGAAGATGACGGCCAGGTTCTGCCTGCGGGCCCGCGCGATGTAGCGGAGTACGGTACTGGCCTGCTTCACGCCCAGGGCGCTGGTCGGTTCGTCCAGGATGAGTACGCGCGCTCCGAAGTAGATGGCGCGGCTGATTGCCACGCACTGGCGCTCTCCGCCGGACATGGTTCCGACCGGCTGGCTGGGGTCACGCACGTCGATGCCCATGCTGGCCATCTCGCGTCGCACGATTTCGTCAGCTGCCTTCAGGTCAAAGCTCTTGAACGGGCCCCAGCCGACCGTGGGTTCGCGCCCCAGGAAGAAGTTGCGGCTCACGCTCATCAGCGGCTGGATGGACAGGTACTGGTGCACGGTGGCAATGCCGGCGTCGAGAGCCTCGGCGGGATTGTTGAAGACAACGGGTTTGCCGTTGAGCAGGACTTCGCCGCTGCTGGCCTTGTGCACACCGGACAGGATCCGGATCATGGTGCTCTTGCCTGCGCCGTTGTCACCTAGCAGGCAATGAACTTCGCCGGATCGGACGCTCATCGAGATGTCGTTGAGTGCTATGACGCTGCCGAAGTACTTGCTGACGTTCTTTACTTCCAGTGTAGTGTTCACGGTCTGCCTCAGCCTGCCTGAGTTGCGCGCTTGCGGATGAAGTTGTTGAAAATGACCGCTATCAGCAGCATTACGCCCAGGAACACCCGGAACCAGTCCGTGTTGATGCCGGTGAAGAAAATACCCTGCTGTACCATTCCGAAAATAAGTGCTCCGAAGACCGCGCCGATAGCCGAGCCGTAGCCGCCGGTGAGCAGGCAGCCGCCGATGACTGCCGCAATGATTGCCTCGAATTCCTTGAGCTCACCACGCAGCACGTCCGCTGAGCCGAGGTCGAGCACCTGAATGGTTGCAAACAGCGTTGCAGCCAGGGCTGTGCCCATGAACAGCATTATGCGGACC
>CAZPLV010000200.1:0-3630 GCA_964587295.1 uncultured bacterium | reverse complement strand
GCGTAGCCGAAGTCGAGGAAGTTGAAGGCCTGGTTGTACATGTAACTGAGGAAGACCTCCGTCTGGTGCACCGGACCACCGCCGGTCATTATGTAGAACTGAATGAAGCTCTGAAACGCACCGATGGTCAGCATTACGGCGATGAACAGGGTGGTTGGTGTCAGCAGTGGCACGATGACGAAGCGGGTTACCTGTGCACGGTTGGCGCCGTCCACGCGCGCAGCCTCGGTCAGTTCCTGCGGGATGCTCTGCAGTGCAGCCAGGTAGATGAGCATGCTCCAGCCCATACCTTTCCAGACGCCAAGTAGCGCTATGACCGGCAAAGCGGTGCTGGCGCGGTTGAGCCAGGCGGTGTTCGGATCCACGAGTCCGAGGACGTCTCCAAACACGTAGTTGAACAGTCCCTCGGAGTTGAACAGGAACATGAACATCAGTGAAACGACCACCCAGGAACTGATGACCGGCAGGTAATAAATGAGGCGCAGTACAACCCGGCCGCGGGTTACCGATTCGAGTCCCAACGCAACCAGCAGGCCGAGTACCATCTGTGCCGGCACGCTCAGCAGTGCGTAGACGACAGTGTTCCGCAGCGCAATGAGGTTGATGCTGTCAGCGAACACGCGGGCGTAGTTGGCCATACCGATGTATTCGCTGGGACCCCGGATCTTCCATTCGTGCAGACTCATCCAGAATGAGTAGACAAGGGGGTAGAACATGAATCCCAGAAACCAGATGAGGCCGGGGGCAATGAACAGGGCAGCGGCCAGGTACTCGCTGCGCTTCCATGCGGAAACGCGTCGCCGGCGTGGATTGCTTGAAGTCCTGCCGGGGTTCATCAGCGAAGTTCTGGCCACTGCACCACTCTCCCGTTCTTCTGCTGTCAGCGCAGCAGCGCGTCGACTTCCGTTGCAGCCTGGTCGAGTGCTTCCTGCACAGTGAGGTCGCCCAGGAGTGCGAGCTGCACTGCGTTCTGAACTGCATTCTCAATCCGGTTGTAGGCGGGGTGCGGAGTCCGCGGTTTGGCCGTGGTCAGCTGCTCGAGGTACACGCCGTAGTACGGGTGTGCGGTGATGTACGGGTCCTCGAGTGCCGCGTTGATCACCGGGATCTGACCTGTCGTGGCCATTGTGCTCTGGGTCCAGGGACTGAGCAGGAACTGCAGGAATTGCCAGGCTGCGTCCTTGTTGCCGGAGTCACTGAACATGACAACGTCTTCGCCACCGACGATTGAGATGGAGCCTGCCGGTCCGGCGGGCATGAGGCTGTGTTCAAGGTTCAGGCCCTCGTACTGGCCGACGATGCTGGGATGTGCCCAGGGTCCATCCTGGGTGGCGAGGTATGAGCCTGCTCCCAGACCTTCCCAGGTGCCAAGGCCTGAATTGTTGAAGGTGGGTGCGATAAGACCGCGTTCGTACCAGTCCACCAGCATCTCGATCGCGGCCACTGATTCCGGCCCGTTCATGTAACCGCTGGCCACAGTGATATCCGGATCGGTGAGTGCGCCGCCGTTGCTCCAGATCCAGGGCAGGAAATACCAGGCCCAGGGTCCGGGGATTGCAAATGCCCAGACGTTCTCGTCCGGGTTGCTGAACTCAGTGGCGAACTGCTCGAGCTCCTCAAAGGTTGCAGGTGGCGTGCTGATCACATCGCTGTTGTAGAGCATGACCTGGGTGTTCGTGCCCAGTGGCAGTCCGTAATAGGCGCCGTCCCAGAGGTTGGTCGCCAGCGGACCGGGAAAGACGCCGTCGCGAAGCTCAGCGAATCCGTCGTAACTGTCGAGCGGTTCAAGCGCACCCATCTTCGCGAACTCGGGCACCCAGATGATGTCCATCCGCACCAGGTCCGGAACCACGCCGCCGGCAAAGGCCGTCAGAAGCTTCTGGCGGAAATCGTCATACGGGAAAGCGACTGCTTCAACTTTGATGCCGGGGTTTTCCTCCTCGAAGCGGGGAATCACCTGTTCGAGCATCGTCTGCTCTTCACCTGAGCCGGTGCTGTAGGTGTGCCAGTAGGTGATGGTCTGGGCTGCCGCTGTGGTGGCCAGTAGCAGCAGGGCTGTGAGGCTGAGGCGTAGTTTCATGTGTGCTCCTTTTCGGGGGTAAGGCAGCCGGCTTGCAGGCGTGCCTTGTTGCTGTGGGGAACATCAGGGTCCGGGGGAGAGTGTCACTGTTTGCCGGCGGCACCTCCGGTTCTGCCGGCTTCTCTTATGAGATGGCCGCTGGCGGCCAGACTGGCGGCGCCGCGTGCCCACGCATCATCGCCCCAGTCATGAATGACCAGTTCGGTTTGCCGGCCCAGGTTTCCGAAACTGACACTGTCGAGCTGCCCCCGTGCGCTTGGCAGCAGCAGTTCCGCTGCACGCATGCCTTCGCCGCTCAGAATGACGAGGCTCGGGGCAAAGATGTTGACCAGGATGCTCAGGGCGCGGCCCAGTACGAGACCGGCGCTGGTGAATAGCTCTGTTGCTGACTGGTTGCCGCCACGGGCAATGCTGACCAGGTCGGAAATATCCGCATCAGGCGGCAGTTCCGGTACGGTGCCGCTGGCGGCCTGCAGAAGGGCGCCGTCTGACAGATAGGCTTCAATGGTGCCCCGCCCGGCATGGCGGGTTTCCGGTCCCTGCGGGTCCAGCAGGACGTGACCGAATTCGCCGGCCCCACCCCTTGGTCCGCGGTAGAGCTCTCCGCCGAGTACGATTCCCAACCCGACACCGCGGCCGAGGGTCACCACCAGGAAGCTTTCGTGTGTGCGGCCGTAGCCAAACCATGATTCCGCAAGGGCTAGCGAGTTCACGTCGTTCTCAACCGTGACTGGCACACCCAGACTCTTTTCCAGCTGCTGTCCGATAGGAACGTTTTGCCAGTCAAGCTGCGGTGAATGCACCACGGTCAGACTGTCGTCACCGACCATCCCGGGGAGGCTGATGCCAAGTGCGACCACGCTGGTGGCGTTCATCTCACTCAGGAGTTCACTGATTATCTCAACGACCATTTCGGGCGTCGGCTGCTCAACCGGCCGGTACGCCGTGCGACTGACCTCAGCATTCAGGTTGGTGATGGCGCAGGTTATGCCGGCATTGCTCAGTTTCACCCCCGCCACTTCGGCAGAGGTGTAATCCACTTCGAGAAGAATGGCTCGGCGACCGACGCTTGCAGCGTCCACCTCGCCGGCTTCATAAAGCAGACCCCTGTCTATGAGCTGGCTGGTGATGTTGGTGACGGTGGCCGGGCTGAGGTGCAAAGCAGAGGCAATGTCGCCCCGGGACAGCGGTCCTCGCAAGTGCACTTCCTCAAACACTTCTATCTGATTGCGGGTGCGCATCTGATCGCGCGAGCCTGCAGGATGCGAGCGTGTCATGGCTCCCCTTAACTCATTGATTTAATGAATCAAACAATAGGGCAAGGTGCACGGATCTGTCAATAGCAGCGGACTGCGGGTGCAGTGCTTTCCTGCACCATTCATCTGTACAGAGGTACAGATGAATGTACAATGGCGCATGGCACTGGCCGGAGCAGCAACTGCAGACCCCAGCGAACTCGAGTTCATTGTTGACGACATGGACTGCGCCCAGTGCGCCCGCATTGTTGAGGGTGCCCTGGAGCATCTCGCAGGGGTAAGCGTCGTGAACGT
>CAZPLV010000199.1:0-3642 GCA_964587295.1 uncultured bacterium | reverse complement strand
TCGATCCGTTCAGTTTTGCCAGTACCCTTGACCTCGCCAACGCGCTGGCCGAGCGCTTCGGCGGACAGCTCGCCACTCAGACTGACCGGCCCAGCGTCACACTCCAGAACCTGGCAATCAGCCACAATCTTGGTGCCTCGGTCATCGGCTTCGGAGTTACCGACCTGTTTGGCGACTCCATCTTCCACGGTGATGTCACAATGCACAATGTCAAGGTTGACGCTGCCAGCGTCGCGTACGTGGCAACCAGTGGCGGAATAGTGATGACGGATTCCCAGGTGACGGCCGGTGGCGCTGCCCTGATGAGCATTGGCGGCGACGTGCAGGTTGAACGCAGCCGGTTCGACTTGAGCGGTGCTGACATGACGGGCGGGCTACTTGCCCAGAATCGGCTGCTGGCGGACGCGGTAACCTTCATCAGCCGCGGCTCTAATCCCAGCTTCGGCAGCATGAGCGCTGAGTCCGGTAATCTCTCCACGACATACGCAAGCTCAGTAACCAACAGTGGTTTCCACTCGTTTGAACCCGACCCTTCCGCTACGGGCCCGGACGCCATGGGCTCACTGACAATCATGCTTGGCGGCAGCCCCACTTTCTTCACGAACAACACAATCACGGCGCATCGGGACACCACCATCACGCTGAGCAACGGCAACATCCTGTTCGAGAACAACACATTCAGCAACGGTACCAGCGGCATTCCGCAAGCGAACCTGCATATCAATCAGCGCGATATGCACATTCCGCATCACACGTTCCGCAACAACACGTTCGACTGGATGGTCAACGGCGGTGTGCATCTGAGCGGTTACCTGGGCAGCCTCGCACTCAGCGGCAACACCTTAACCGGAGCAGGCGCCGGCACTGCCGTCACAGTCGAACAGAAAACCGACCGTTCCGGCCCGCCGTGGAGCGTGAACCTGCAGGACAATACCTTCAGCGATTTCGCCCAGGCGTTTTACCTGAGTCAGCCAATCCCAGCCCTGCGCAGCCTGAACATGACCATCGCCGGCAACATTTTCGACTTCGAGTTCACAGCAGCACCACAGGTCGCGGAACTAACTGACGTCTCCTTCGCCGACATCGATGCCAACGGAAATCAGTGGGGCAGCCTGACCACGGCCGGTGCCGCCCGGGCTTTCGTCACGGAAGCCGGCACCACACCCGCCGGAACCTTTGTGATCAGTCGCGTGCTGACGCCGTAACGCGGTCAGCCTGCTGTAGCTGCACTTGGCATCAGTTCGCGAACATGGTCCATGAACTTGGCAACCCTGGCCCCATCACTGAGTTTCGGCCCCTGAAGTCAATTGCCCGGCTTAGACTCGCCCACGCTTCATGAGTGCCTGAAACCGGTAAATGGTTGCTTGGCTTCCCGCTGCCTCCCGGACAATTTCAAGTATGCCTTCCCGCAAGAAGACTCGGCTCAACCGGGCAGCGGTTGCCGCTGGAATTCCTGCGTCGGCCGTGAGCTTGCTGTTAATGAAAACCGGATACGTGAACAGGAAATTCAGTGCGGCGTTAAAGTAAACCCCATGCGCGTGATGTGGCGTGATCGCTACGGCGGTCCAGCGGACTTGAGGATTCGGAAGGTCCCAATTCCGGAAACAGGCTCCACCGATGTGCTGCTCAGGATCGAAGCGGCGGCACTCAACCGCTCAGACTGGGAGTATCTGACCGGCAGCCCGTTTTATGCGCGCATGCAGACACCGCTCAAGCCCCGGACGCACATCCTGGGCAGCGACGTGGCCGGCGAAGTTGTGGCAGTGGGCAGCGCTGTGCACGAGTTCAGTGTCGGCGAGCGGTTGTTTGCCGATGTCATGTATCACGGGTATGGTGCCTTCGCCGAATACGTGCTGCTGCGCACTGGTGCGCCAACGGCGCGGATTCCGGATTCCCTGAATTACAGCCAGGCTGCTGCGCTTCCGCAAGCGGGAACAATCGCGCGTCAGGGACTTGGCTCGGTCAAAGCTGATGACCACGTCCTGCTGATAGGTGGCGGCGGGGCAACAGGCCTGTTCGCCATTCAGCTCGCCAAGGCGCGCGGCGCCAAAGTAACCGCTGTGGACAGCGAAGCCAAACTTGAACTCATGCGAGGGCTCGGCGCGGACGAAGCAGTCGATTACCGGCAAACGGATCTGCTTGATTCGGCCGGCCGGTTCGACCTGATTCTTGATCCGATAGCCGGGCTGGACACAACAACAGCCCGCAAATTGCTGAGGCCCGGCGGAACCTACCTGATCGTGGGTGGTCGGACACGCAGCCTGCTCGCCACGTTACTGGCCGGCATGTTCAGCAAAAGTCACGACAAGTACCTGAAAGTTCTGATGGTTCAACCTGCCAGCAGTCATCTGGCAGAGCTGGCGCAAAAAGCTGCCAGTGGCAGCCTGGTGGTTCCGATAGAAGCTGAGTATCCCCTGGAGGAGTTGCCCAGCGCGATGCAGCGGCTTGGTGACGGACTGGCCGAGGGTCGGCTGATCATCACACCTCAACCGGACTGACTCGCGCAACGCGGCTGGGAAGTCAGCGAGCGTAGCATGATACCCAGTTGATACCAGTCCTCTCTCATTGCCACCGCGAATGCACGGTGATACGCGGGTAATATGACCCTGGAGGCTCAACGTGTTCGAGGAAGCTCTCGTCAACGGCATGCGAACCGCATGGCCGCTGCTCGCAGTTGCCGTGCTCGGAATGGTCGCAGTCCTGCTACTGGAGTTCTACCGGCGTGCACCGCGCAAACTGCCGCTCAAGTTCCCGTACCAACGGCGCCCCGCTCTTTTCACTGAAGCAGAAGCGCGATTCCTGCAGGCGCTGCGCGAAACGGTGCCCACCATGGACGTCTTTGGCAAGGTCCGCCTCGAGGATGTGATTGTTGGGAGCCCGGTCTGACACGGCAGGAACACTTTGCCGCCCGCAACCGGATCAAGTCGCGGCACGTTGATTTCGTGGTGACCGATACTGCCTCAACCCGGATTGTTTGCGTGCTGGAACTCGATGACCTTAGTCACCAGAGTGCTCGCGCCCAAAAGGCGGATGAGTTCAAGAATCGCGCACTCGCAGCCGCGGGAGTACCGCTTCTGCGGGTGAAAGTCGCCGGGGCCAACCAGGTGAGTCAACTGCGGAAGCGGATTATGGAACTGGCTGAAATTGGCATGCCCACGCTGCAACAGCGGTCCCAGCTGAGCAAACCCGGACCGTTTGAGATGGCCGGGCGCGACTGAGCTTTCAGGGTGAGCAACGGCAGGGTCATGCAACAATCCGGTATGCCGACAACTGACCACGGCAACTCGCTGCTGCCGCTCGACCTGAACCTGCCGGGACACCCAGACGGCCCGCTGTCCGGCCTGACCTACGTCGCGAAAGACAACATCGACGTTGCGGGTCAGCCAACGAACAACGGCAACCCGGAATTCAACGCCTGGCGGGGCACTCCAACCAGCAGCGCGGCAGTGATTGATCAGCTGCAGTCTGCTGGCGCAACCCTGGTCGGCAAAACCCAGCTGCATGAACTCGCCTACGGGCTGACCGGCGTGAATCCGCACTACGGAACTCCGGTCAATCCACTGGTTCCGGAAGGTATCCCCGCGGGCTCCAGTTCGGGAACGGCGGTCGCGGTCGCCCGCGGCGTGGCTGACTTCGGTCTCG
>CAZPLV010000198.1:0-3662 GCA_964587295.1 uncultured bacterium | reverse complement strand
TTGCCGATGATCGTGCCGACGAGTGCGGCAATGATCAGGGTGATAAGGCTGGGGCCGGAGAACATGACGGCAACTGTAGCACGCTATAGCCGCTTCGCTGAATGTGGCTTATTAAGCCAAAACCCCGGGGTATACGGTCCAACCCACCGACCCCGCATCCCGTAAATAGTCCTGCGTTCAGCTTTCATGCTGTTGAGCGTGGTAATCTGCCATCTCAAAGGGCGTAGCGGGGCAGGGGCAGAAGTCAGGAAACAGGAAGCGGATGACCGTACTTGTGAAGAGCGGTGTTATTGATGATTTGGGCAGGCAGATCGAGCGGATCTTTGAGCAACGGGCTTCAGATCCTGGTGCGACGCATGCCGCACTGGTCGAGCTGACCCGCAGCAATCACGGCAGTTTACGGATTCAGGACCACCTGAAAATCAAGGCGGGTCTCGCTTGCACGCTGGCCAGCCAGAACCGTCTCAAGGAAGCCCTCGCCTTCGCTGATGAAGCCGACGAGCTGGTGCAGGAAGTTGAGAATCCTGATCAGCAGGTAGTGTTCGAGTTGCGTCGCATCCGCGTGCGCCAGGCCGTGTCAGACAAGCGGGCCTCCAAGGCGCTGAGGCTGGCGCTGAAGAATCTCAAGGACACGGAATCAATGGGCATTGAGCGTTTGCACGCGCTGGCGCACTCGGACGTCGCTGCGGTTTATGGCACTTCCGGTGACATGCGCAAAGCCCTCCATCACCTTCAGCAGAGCCTGCAGCGCACACCGGAAACCATGAGGAACGAGTACGGCGCCCTGATGAACAACCTGGGCATGGTTTACATGTCGGTGCACCGCGAAGAAGAGGCGATTGCCTGTTTCGTGCAGGCGCGCGAGGCATTTCAGGCAGTGGATAATGACCTTCAGGTAGCGATCACACTTGCCAATGAAGGCCAGGCGCTTGAGGCCACCGGTGAGCTGGACCGGGCCATAGAGCTTCAGAACGAGGCCCTGGAGGTGTTCACCAAAGGCGGTTATGGCCACTACCAGGCCGCCAGTAAGTACAAGATTGCCAACATGCAGCTCAGCAGCGGGCGGGCTGAGGAGGCAGAGAAGCTGTACCTGGAATCACTGGAACTCAGTTCACTGCCGGAGAACGGGCACTATGAGCACGAGGCGCGTGCAGCTTACGGCCGATTCCTCCTGCAGAGTGACCGCCCGGAAGAGGCAGTCGCCCAGTTCCAGCGTAACGTCGAGATATTCCGCAATGACGGCAGCAGCTTCAGGTTTGTGACGGCCCTTGAAGAACTGGCCAATGCACAGGAAGCGAGCGGCGATGGCCAGGCTGCGCTCGGCACCCTGAAGGAACTGCTTGAGCTGCAGGACAGCATGGCCGCGGAACCGCCACGTTCAAGCATCGCGTCGGAAATCACGGAGCTTGAACTCTCGCTCGAGCGCCAGGTGGAGCTGGTCAGTGCCACGGCCGGTGCGCTGGTGGACGCCAACCGCAAGCTTTCAGAGCAGGCCAGGGAACTTGAGAATCTGGCGGCCACTGATCACCTCACTTCACTCTGGAACCGGCGCTATTTCATGACACAGCTGGAAGCGGCCCTTCAGGGTTCGCGCAGAAGTGACGGAGTCGGCTTCAGCCTCATGTTCCTTGACATCGACGATTTCAAGTCAGTCAACGACCGTTTCGGTCATGAAACCGGCGACCTGGTCCTGCAGACGCTGGCTGAGATCATGCGGGGTGCGGTCAGGGCAACCGATGTTGTGGCGCGTTGGGGCGGGGAAGAGTTTGCCCTGTTGCTGCACGGTACGGACCTGGCCGCAGCCGGGACCGTGGCGCTCAAGCTGCAACAGGCCGTCAACAGCCATGCATGGTCGACCCTCGGCAGCGGCCTCTCAGTCACCGTCAGTGCCGGACTCATCGGCAGTGCGGTCCATCACGGAGCCAGTGCTGACGAAATCATCAACATGGCGGACAGCCTTCTCTACAAGGCAAAGCTGTCCGGCAGAAACCGGATCGAGCTGGCTGCCTGATACCTGGCCCGGCTCGCTGCCGATCGCTGTTTCACGGACGGTTGCCCCCTCCAGGTCGTAAACGCTCCTTGGCATGGCCAATCCTAGTCAGCAGGGCCTGAACGTTGCCTGAACGGATGGCTTTCAGGCAGGTCGTCAACCAGCTCCTGCGGGTCAAAACCGGCCTGGCTGAACAGCCGGACGGCTTCCTGCCACGCGTCAAAGTCCTCCTCGAGCTCCGCCAGATTTGCCAGGGTGACTGCCAGCAGACGCTGTTCGCCTGCGCTGGAGGCAAGTTCCAGTGCGTTGCGGTACGCCCTTGCTGCTTCTGTCAGCAGCCCAAGCCTGTGTTCGAGCGCTCCGAGGTTGTTGTGAATCCGGGCCGCCGTCGCGATGTCTCCTGATTCTGCGGTGAGCGCAGCGGCACCTGTCAGCACCTGCCGGGCCTCCTCGGGTTCACCCTGGCGCTCGAGAACCCGTGCGCGGTTCAGCAGTATCCGCGAGAGGACCGCGATGTTTCCGCTGGCCAGCTCCTCCGCCTCGGCGAACAGTTCCAGGCTGTCAGGCTGGCCGAGTTCACTGTGCATGACAGCAAGATTGTTGAGCGCATCCGCACGGCGTGACCGGTCACCGACAGCGTGCCACAGGGCTGCCGCACGCCGGAATGCGGCCGCCGCTTCAGCCGGTTTTCCGGCGGCAAACTCAAGCATGCCGATTGTGTTCTGCCCCCAGGCACGGTCTTCAATCCCGCCCTCAAGGGCGAGCCGGGCAGCGATGAGAGCCTCCCCGTTGCGGCCGAGGCGCAAGAGGACGGCGGCTCGCAGGGCAGCTGAATCCGGCCCGGCGGAATCCAGATCTTTCAGTGTTTCCAGTGCCGCACGGTAGCGGCCTGCCCGCTCAAGCGACCTCGCGCGCAATAGCTGCACGTCATCGTCGTCCGGCACAAGCTGAAGTGCCTCGCTGGCGTCCAGTGGGAAACCGCGCTGCAGGAGCTGGTCCGCGTGAGTGAGCATGGCGTCTTTGACCAGTGGCAGATCCTGGTCCTCCCACAATGCCCGTGAGGCAAGCCAGAACGCATGGGCCGAGCCGACCGGCAGGCAGCGCGCCAACCGCAGTGAGAGTTCGGCATGCTGCAGCGGGTTCGCACGTACCAGTTCGCGCAGGGCATTGACCGCGCGAATCTGACCCCGGGCGTCAATCAGCCCAAGCAGGCGCAGTTCGTCCAGGCAGGCCGCGGTTGCCTGAGCGCTCAGGCCCAGGGCCTGGCGTGCCACAGCCGCCTCTGGCACTTCCAGCAGGCTGAGGGTCTGCAGGAACTCCTGGGTTTCAGGCGTCAGTGCGTCGAGTATCGAGGCAAGGGCCTGGCCTGTCGGCTTGCCATTCAGGACGGCGGATACCAGCAACGGCAGCCCGCCGGTCCGTTCCCAGCCCTGTTCAACAGCCTCCAGGGCTTCGCGGTGAAGCGGACCGATGTGCAGATGGTTCTCGACCGGAAACGGAGCGGGCTCCGTTGAGCTGACCAGCACAGTCGCCCGGATGTGCACGCCTTGCAGCTGGGTCAGAAGTTCACGCGAAGCTTCGTCCATGTGTTCCCAGTCATCGATGAGCCAGGTGCCTTCCGCGTTGCTCAGGATCTGACTGAGGGACGCCGGTTCAAAGTCAGGAAAGTGGA
>CAZPLV010000197.1:0-3691 GCA_964587295.1 uncultured bacterium | reverse complement strand
CAGATGATCAGACCCCGCAAGGGGACAGAACCCGGCTTACAGGCTCACCCGCACACTATTTTCTTTCATTGTCCGGTTTCTCACAGCCGGCGCCACGATTCGGGGGCGCCGGGCAGGAAGCTGGCTTTGAGCAGTGCCTCGGCGTATTCCCTGCCGGCCTGTGAATCCCAGGTGATTCCTCCGCCGGTGCCGAACTGGAGTGCGTCACTGTTTCTGTCGTGCTGTACGGTTCTTATGGCGACGTTGAACAGCCAGTCTCCGTCTGCCGGTTCGGCGAAGCCGATGCTGCCGCAATAGCTGCCGCGCGGGGAGCTTTCCAGCCTGGTGATCAGTTCCATCGTGGCCGCCTTTGGGGCGCCGGTGATTGAGCCGCATGGGAACAGGGCATGCAGCACTTCAGACAGGCCCGCCCCGGGCTGGAGCTGGGCCGCGACAGTTGAAGTGAGCGCGTGGAACGTCGGCTGTGACTCAAGCTCAAGCAACTGTTCAACCCGGACGCTGCCGAAGCGGGCAACGCGGCCCAGGTCGTTGCGCAGCAAATCCGTGATCATGACGTTCTCGGCCTTATCCTTTTCAGAGTTCAGGAGTTCATGCCGGAGCTGCCGGTCGAAATCCGGGTCAACGGAGCGGCGGATCGTGCCTTTCATCGGCCTGGTGGTAATCCGGTCCTTGCTGCGCCTGAAGAACAGCTCGGGTGAGGCGGACAGCAGGGTGTGGCTGTCAGTCTCGAGCATCGCCGCGTACGGTGCCGGCTGGCGCCGGAGCAGTTCCCGGTACAGTCCTTCGGCTGAACCGTGCAGCTGTGAGTGGAGCCGCATGCTGTAGTTCACCTGGTAGGTGTCCCCTGCCGCTATGTGTTCCCTGATTCGCGTTATTGCGGTCGCATGGTGCTGTTCTGTCTGGTCAGGCTGCCACGTTTCGACGGCACAGTCGTATCCGGCCAGTTCAGTCACCGGCTCGGGACCTTCAAACGCGGCGAAGCAGGCCAGGGGCAACTCCTGCTGCACACTGCTGACCTGCAGGTTGGCATCGAAGCCGGAAGCTGCCTCATAACTGAGCCAGCCTGCCACGTGCAGGCCGCTGGCCAGTGCAGTTTCAGCGGAGCTGATCAGGGCTGCTACCTCGCCGGCGTCGCTCGCCGTCCAGGTTGCCAGCGGCTGCCGGTAGATCCGGCCGGGGGAATCCTTGAAATCGAAGCGGAACCTCACGACTGACGAGCATACCGCCGGCAGTATCAGGTGGTCATCCGTCTGAGCGTCTCACGCCACTGTTGTGCCGGCAAGGTGCGAGTTACGATGCCGCATTACATGCATTCACGGAGGAATCAGATGAAGAAAGCTGGTGTGTTGTCCCTACTGTCGGCCTCTATGGTCGTTCTGCTGGCTGCCTGCGCCGTACCTGCCGCCATCCAGCCGGAACGGGAGCAGCCGGTACCGATGCCCGTGCGTGATGACGGGGTGACCGAAGTGAGAGGCTTCGTACCAGGTTATGACCTTGGAGCCGGAACCCTGCGCGCCAGCTTCGACGTACGCAGTCAGCCGGTGGAGTACGCTTCCGGTCAGATCGATGAAGGCGGCAATTTCGTTCTTGAACTGCTGAATCCGCCCCGGCAGGCGCTGCTTGAGGTACGCGACGCATGGCCGGTCGAAATTGACCTGACCGTCTCGAACCCAACGGCCAGACTGGCTTTCCTATATTTCTATAGCGTGCACCATGACCGGGAACGTCCGGCAGGCTGGATTTTCATGGATACGGTCGCTGACCCTGATCAGGAGCTCCAGGTTGGCGACAAGTATGCGGCATACGTTTACGCCCATCAGCCGACCCGCGTGCGCATCAATGCCAGCACCACCGGTGGAGGTCAGCGATACGTTTCCGACCTGAATCTGGCCAGGGGCTGGAACCGGGTTGTCAGTGAGGTGACCACCGTCTCCACTGGCGTGCTCACCGTGCGTGAGTACATTGATTACAGCACGCCCGTGCCGTGGCAGTTCGACGAGGCTGACTGAGGAATAACAGCCAGCAGATCAGCGCAGCTGGTGAATCGGATCGGAGGATTATCCTCCGATCCGACTTTTTCTGCCTTCAGGTGCCGTACGGGTGGCGAGAGCACACGCGCGGAGCGGATATCCGGCCCCGGAAGTGGGGCTTGGGGGTCGTCGCAACCCAAATCTTTCACACCTGTGGGAAACAGTGGGGAGACGTGGGAATCTGTGCTAGTCTGTGTCAAGACAAGGGACCAGGGTGTAAATCCAGGCCAGCACTTAATGACCTGAAGCGGAGAGATGCCAGCAAATGCCGTTTGGCGAATACCAGTACTCGGTGGACGACAAAGGAAGGGTGATCATTCCCCCTATCTTCAGAGAGTTCGTGGCCGATGGTCTGGTGATTACGCGGGGCATGGAAAACTGCCTGTACATCTTCCCGCTGACGGGCTGGGAGCGCATCGAACAGCGCCTCACCGAACTGCCCCTGATTGACCCTGACAGTCAGAAATTCATCCGCTTCTTCTACTCGGGTGCCGCAAAACTGAAGCTCGACTCAGCCGGCCGCATCACCGTGCCGCCCACGCTGCGCACCTTTGCCGCCCTGGAAGGTCCGGTAATGGTCATCGGTGCACCGAGCCGACTGGAAATATGGAATGAAGCCCGCTGGAATGCCGCCATTGCAGCGGTGCAGGGCGAACCGCCCGCGCCGGAACTGCTGCGGGAGCTGGTGGCATGAGCGGAACGGAAGTGCAGCCGCACGTTCCCGTCATGCCGGACGAATGCCTCGAGTGGCTCGGGGCCGGCAGCGGCAAGCTGGTCATTGACGGCACATTCGGTGCGGGTGGCCACAGCCGGCTGCTGCTTGATGCCGGCGCAAACGTGCTGGCCATCGATCAGGACCCTGCCGCACTTCCGCGCGCGGAAGCTATTGAACGCGAGTACGGCCAGGACCGCTTCCGGTTCCGTCAGGGCAATTTCCGCAACCTGCGCCAGCTGCTGGATTCCGCAGTCGGCTCAGGCTGGGACAGCAATGACGCAGATGGCCTTCTGCTCGACATCGGCGTGTCGTCGATGCAGATTGACGAAGCCGACCGCGGTTTCGCTTTCCGGCAGGAAGGTCCGCTGGACATGCGCATGAGCAGCAGGGGCCGGAGCGCCGCCGACATTGTCAACGAAAGCAGCGAGCCGGAGCTGGCGGCGATCATCTACCGTTACGGCGAGGAGCGCCACAGCCGCCGGATTGCCCGTGCCATCCGCGCTGCAGCCGACCAGGAACCGATTATGGACACTGTCCGGCTGGCCCAGGTCATCCAGGCCGCCTATCCGGGCGGTCCACGTCGTGACCATCCGGCCAGACGCACTTTCCAGGCGCTGCGCATATTCGTCAATGACGAACTTGGCGCCCTTGAGGACGCCCTGCAGGAGGCAGGCGAAGTCCTGGCCCCAGGCGGGAGACTCGTCGTACTCAGTTACCACTCGCTGGAAGACCGCATCGTCAAGCATGCACTCAAAGGCGATCGCCGCTTTGAGGCTCTGACCCGGCGACCGCTCACCGCGACCGAAGAAGAACAGGACATCAATCCGCGTTCACGCAGCGCCAAGCTGCGCGCGGCCGAAAGGTTGAATTCATGACCGCTCCCGCCAGCCTCCGCTTCCGCTTTGCCCCGGCCGCTTTCGTTGTCTCACTTGTGGCGCTGGCATTC
>CAZPLV010000196.1:0-3740 GCA_964587295.1 uncultured bacterium | reverse complement strand
CTGCCGGATTGTCCACTTCCAGGGACGGTTCTTCCGAATCCCGCAGCAGCCAGCCGGCGAAGTCATTCACGGTCACAGTGGGCAGGTCATCACTATCCAGGTCCACACTGAAATCTCCGCTGGATGCACTTCTGTCGTACGAAGCCAGATACCCGACCGCTGAGCTACTTCCGTCAAACTTGGAATACGCCCAGAACGTCAGGTTTGCCGCAAAGCCGATGTCGTCCGAGCTGATACTGCCGCGGAGCGTGAACTCTGCGCCGGAGGGAGGCGGATCAGAGCGGGGTGGATCCGCTTCAGACCCCGTTCCACCACAGGCACTTATGGCTACAAGCAAAGCAGCTACGGCAGACCGACCCGCGAATCTTCTCAACACGAACATATTGAACTCCTTACTCAAAGGACTTAGGGTTAGCGAATCGTAGCCTTGGTGGCGTAAATGGGGCGTAAACGACTCCATCGCCTCCACCCGGTGCCGAGCTCGGCAACGTGTCCCTCTGCCTGAACGGCACGACACAGCTTGCGTTGTCCCCAGGATTCAGGGAGCTGGCTGGCTATTAGCTGGCGCTTTGCATAGGATGGCTCAATGTTCAAGGGGCATTTGCCATTTGTGGAAGTGCGCGGTGCAGCACGGTTGCACTGCGCTGAGGACTGACAGCTGTGGACAGCCCTCAGGTGATTGCACAGATGAAACCCGGCCGCAGCTGGGTTTCTCGTTTTTTCAGGAACCGGATGGGAGTCGTGGGCCTGATCGGCGTGCTGCTGGTGCTGGTGGTCAGCATCTTCGCGCCGGTTCTCGCACCGCATGACCCGTCCACCCAGTTCTTCGAAGGACTGACCCTTGCCGGCGACCCGCTGCCACCAGGCGAGGAATACCGGCTCGGCACTGACCTGCTCGGCCGCGACCTGCTGTCCCGCGTAATTTACGGCGCCCGCATTTCCCTTATCGTCGGCGTGGCCGCCAACGGAGTGGCCGTGCTTCTTGGCGCCCTGGTCGGTGTTCTCGCCGGCTTCATGCGCGGCTGGGTGGAAATCATCCTCATGCGCCTGACCGACGTGATGACCGCCTTCCCGGCGCTGATCCTGGCCATTGCCCTCGCCGCCATCCTGCGCCCCAGCCTGTGGATTGTGGCGCTGGTTATCGCCCTCGTCAACTGGGTCTGGATTGCCCGGGCCGTTTATGCCCAGGTGCTATCTGTTGCGCAGCGCGAGTTCATTGAGTCGTCGCACGCCACGGGCGCCACCCGCTGGCGCACCCTGTGGCGGCAGATCCTGCCTCACGTCACCTCGACCCTGCTGGTGTTCGGCACACTCGGTGTATCCACAACCGTGCTTCTGGAAGCGGCACTCTCATTCCTCGGTGTTGGCGTTCAGCCACCCACACCGTCGTGGGGCGGCATCATCAACGAAAGCCAGTCGTACTTCCTCAACGCGCCCTGGCTGGTGCTTTACCCGGGCATTGCCATTCTGCTGACCTCACTGTCGTTCAACCTGTTCGGCGAGGCAGTCCGTGACGCCCTCGACCAGTCGGAGCGCCGCTGATGCTCGTATATCTGCTCAAACGCCTGCTGGCCGCCGCCGGAGTATTGCTGGGAGTCAGCATCATCACTTTCCTGCTGCTGTACCTGCTGCCGGCGGACCCGGCCCGGATGATCGCCGGTCGCAGCGCCACGGTGGCCACAGTCGAAAACATTCGCGCCGAACTGGGCCTGGACCGGCCCATGCCGGTGCGCTATGTGAACTACATGACCGACCTGTTCCAGGGAGACTTCGGCCGGTCCTACGTGCAGAAGGCGGAAGTGAGCCGCATCGTGGGCTCGCGCCTCATGCCGACCGTACAGCTGGCAGCGGCGGGCATCTTCTTTGAGCTGCTCATCGGCCTGACCGCCGGCATCATTGCTGCCCTCAGGAGGGGCAGCTGGGTTGACCAGCTGGTGATGAGCTTCTCGTTTGTTGGAGCGTCCGCGCCGCAGTTTGCCGTGGGTCTGCTGCTCATCTACTGGCTCAGTTACCTGGTTCCGATATTCCCGCTCGGTGGTTACGGCACCTTCATGCACGTGATTCTGC
Source organism: uncultured bacterium (assembly GCA_964587295.1). Classification (GTDB taxonomy): domain Bacteria; phylum Deinococcota; class Deinococci; order Deinococcales; family Trueperaceae; genus CALDPK01. The sequence continues at coordinate 1,673 of CAZPLV010000196.1, read as the reverse complement.
CGGCCATTACCGTCGGTCTGGCCGGTGGCGGCTGGTACGCACGGGTGAGTCGCGCGGCCCTGATTGACGTGCTGAACAGCCCTTACATCCGCACCGCTCACGCCAAGGGTGTGCACCCTGCCCGTGTTCTTTTCCGCCACACGCTCAAGAACGGGCTGTTGCCGGTGGTTGCCCTGGTGGGCATGGACATCGGCGTGTTCATGGGCGGAATCGTCATTGTAGAGAGTGTCTTCGGATGGCCCGGCATCGGTCAGATGATCTGGCAGGCCATCCAGCTGGTTGATGTACCCGTCATCATGGCGGGCGTCCTGGTGACGTCGCTGTTCGTGGTGCTGGGCAATCTGTTGGCTGATCTCGTCTACCCGCTGCTGGATCCCCGGATTCAGTACGGCTAGGCGTGTCAGAAAGGAGCAAGGAATGAAAAGGTTGAGTGCGATAGTAATGAGCCTTCTTGCCACGACTGCACTGGCCCAGGGAGGTAGCGCGATCGTGTCCTTCCAGGACGACGTTTCGACGCTCGACCCGGCCATCGGTTATGACTGGCAGAACTGGTCGATCATCAAGAGCATCTTTGATGGTCTGATGGACTACGTGCCGGGAACGACCGAGCTGGTGCCTCACCTCGCGGAGAGCTACACCACCAGTGAGGACGGGCGCAGCTTCGAGTTCACCATCCGCCCCGGCGTCACATTCCACAACGGCCGCGAGCTGGTGGCTGAGGACTTCAAGTACACCCTCGAGCGTGTTCTTGATCCTGCCACGCAGAGCCCTGGTGCCGGCTTCTACACCAACATCGTGGGCGCACAGGACTTTGCCGATGGCACCGCCGACGGGGTCAGTGGCATCGAGGTCACCGGTGACCTGAGCATCCGCATCACGACCGAAGAGCCGGACGCATCACTGCTGCACAAGATGGCGCTGAACTTCGCGCACGTCGTGCCCCGCGAGGCTGTCGAGGCAGCTGACGGCGACTTCGGCCATAACCCGGTCGGTACCGGCGGCTTCCAGTTCAAGGAGTGGGTGCTCGGTCAGCGCCTTGTCCTGGAGCGCAACCCCGACTACTTCGAGGACGGCATCCCTTACCTCGATGAACTCACCTTCCAGATCGGTGTCGACCCGAACGTCGCCTTCCTGCGCCTTCAGCGTGGCGAAGTTGACGTGATCGGCGACGGCATCCCCTCCGCCCGCTACACCGAAGTGATGGAAGACGCCGAGCTGAGCCAGCTGGTTGCCACCGGTGACCAGATGCAGACCGGTTACATCACCATCAACGTCAACATCGAGCCGTTCGATGACCTGCGCGTACGCCAGGCACTGAACCACGCCATCAACAAGGACCGCATTGTCCGCATCCTGAACAACCGCGCCGAGCCTGCCAGCCAGATTCTGCCGCCGCTGTTCGACAGTCACGATCCGGACTTCGCCCCTTACGACTACAACCCCGAGCGTGCCCGTGAGCTGCTGGCCGAGGCCGGGCTCGAAGGCGGCTTCAGCACCGTGCTGTACGCCTATAACGTCTCACCTAACGACCGCATTGCCCAGGCAATCCAGCAGGACCTGAGTGAAATCGGCATTGACGTCGAAGTCCGCACCCAGGCACAGAGCACCGTGATTGAAGCTGGCGGCGCCGGTGAAGCACCGCTCATCTGGTCCGGCGGCATGGCCTGGATCGC
>CAZPLV010000195.1:0-3751 GCA_964587295.1 uncultured bacterium | reverse complement strand
GGGCCTCCTTGCGTACGGCCTGCTCCTCGGGCTTCAGTACCTCGTAACCTGGGCTTCGGTCAGGTCCGAAGCGGTAAACAACCTGGTGAAAGCCGAGCCCAGTCTGCTGGTGCACCGCGGCCGCTTACTGACGCGGGCGATGAAGGCAGCACGCGTGACGGAGGATGAGGTACTATCGGCCGCGCGCAACGAAGGTATTGGTTCCGTGGAGAACATCGCGGCGGTGGTGCTCGAAACCGACGGCACGTTCTCCGTGCTGACGCAGCACGGAAGCGGCGAAGACTCAACACTGAAGAACGTTTCCGCGCGCGAACCCTGAGGCGCGATGCTGAACATCGGATGGCCGGGGATTGCCCTGACGGTTACGTCACTCCCCGATGGCACGGTAGCCTACTGGTCCTATCTCGACCGGGCCGAAGGGTTCGTTCTGGCAAGAAACATAGCGAATCGCGAGTTATTGGGACGGATTATTGGCTGAAACCCACCAACCCTGACAAGGGTGCGACGAACCACTTGACTTTGACGCTGCGTCAACTTTTATTGTCAGTTTATGGAGTGGTCGATACAGCAGATCGCAAAGCTGGCTGGAACAACGAGTCGCACCCTGCGGCATTACGACGAGCAGGGTCTGGTGCCCCCGAGCAGGGTTGGTGACAACGGTTACCGCTACTACGACGGGCAGTCGCTGGTGCGGCTGCAGCGCGTCCTCCTCTTCCGGGAGCTGGGTCTGGGCCTGCGCCAGATCAGGGAGCTTCTCGAACGGGAAGCCGATGAGGCCAGGGCACTGCGGACTCATCTGCAGCTGCTGCATCAGGAAAAGGAACAGCTGGCCCGGCGGATCGCTGCGGTCGAACACACCATAAGTTCACTGGAAGAAGGGGAGCAGCTGATGGCAGAAGCGATGTTTGACGGGTTCGATCACACGAAGCACCGGGATGAAGTTGAGGAGCGCTGGGGCAAGGACGCGTACGCGCAGTCGGACAAGTGGTGGCGCGACCTGGGCCCGGAGGCGCAGAAGGCCTGGCTGGCTCAGGTTGAGACACTCAACCGGGACTGGATCTCGGCCCATGAGTCTGGCGCGGCTCCGGATTCAGCCGAGACCCAGGGACTGGCCGAAAGGCACGTCGCCTGGTTGCGTGGCATACCGGGTACGCCGCGGAAGGACTTTGCCGGGTACGTCACCGGGCTCGCGGAGATGTACGTGTCCGACGAACGGTTCGCCGTGAATTACGGAGGCTTGGACGGCGCCCGGTTCGTCCGCGAAGCGCTCGCCATCCGGATGAACCGGGACACCTGAGTTTATTGCTGCCGTGTCTCCGTGGCCAGCCTGAGCCGGATAGGCCACGACGCACGGCACTTCGAACGCCACCATTTCTGTTGACTCACGCGTGTTTTCCATACCACCATCGTTGCCTATTCGGCGGAGATGCGGGCAGAGGCTGCGTCCGCCTTTCGGAGCGTCCTCGAGGTAGTGACGTTTTGCTGTCTCTGCCAAGCGGGTTACGTTATGAGCATGAATACGCGGAGACTCACCCAGATCACCATTGGCGCCGCTGCGCTGGCAATCCTGGCAACCATTACCAGCTATGGCGTCAGCAGCGCAGAATCCACAGCTGCAGCGCCTGCAGAGGTCAAAGTGAGTAGCGAGCTCGCTACCAGCAACCAGCTTGATACGAGTCTGCAGCCGATTCTCGGTAATCCTGATGCAAGCGTGCAGGTCGTTATATTCTCGGACTTCTTGTGCCCACCGTGCAGCACTTTTGCAGAGGTTATCTTCCCGGTCATCACGGCCGAGTATGAGGATAACGAGGATGTTGCCTTCTTCTACGTCGACTTCCCCATAATGCCTGGCTCCGAAGGTGTTGCCACTGTGGCCGACTGCGTCTACCAGCAGAGCAACGAAGCCTTCTGGGAGCTATTTCCGGTCTTCATGAGTTCACAGGATCAGATCCGCAACCGTTCCGATGCGCTTCAACTGGCCGGTGAGTACGCTCCCAGCATCGACCGTGACGCACTTGTTGCCTGCGCCGAAGACCCGGCAACCCTGGCGGCTGTTGAGGCCGACTACGACATGGCTGTGCAGGCAGGCGCGCTGGGGACTCCGACTGTATTGGTCAATGAGAGTGCCGTCAGCAACTCATGGGCGGCCATCAACGAAGCCATCTCAATCGCTCTTCCGTAATGGCCGTTGAGCGAGGGGCATACCTCGGTGATCAGTGCGCCGGTCGGGAACCGTGGACAGTGAAGTCGATATCAAGGTCGAAACCGGGGAGACGGAATCAGTACAGGACAACGAAGGACGCGCGTTGCCCAGGACCTAAGTTCTGCATCCCCACGAACCAGTTACCGTTGCCCGCTATGCCGGCGATGCAATAGGCTTGGCTTGCCGAGAAGCCGTCGGCTATCAGCCGCCAGTATAGATTCGGTGTTTGACTTTCCAGATAACACGTAATCAGCGGCGGGTCGTTATGGTCGCTACCAACCTCAGCCGGCAGGTCGACAACTGCGACTCCCAGTGAATTAGCTGTCGCGTTCATGACCAGTCGAGTGGCACCCGGTCCGATCGGCCCTTCGGGTCCTTGTTCGCCATCGGCGCCTGCTGGTCCTGCTGGCCCTTGCGGTCCGGCCGGACCCGCATCGCCCCGTTCCCCCCGCTCACCTGTGGGCCCGGCCGGGCCAGGCACTCCTTCAAGCCCAATCGCAAGAAACTCGCTTTCGAGATTAGCCAGTTCCTGAAGGGCCAAACCGAGCTCTGCACGCAGGTCCGTTATCCGGTTTTCCAGCAGGCTGAAGTTGGAATTGACCTCATCAGCGACTATCGCGGTTCCAGCCTGAAAAGTGATGAGTCCTGGTGCCACCTGGGCGATCCCGAATACACCCGCAGCAAAGACGCAAGCGGCGCCGATGATCCATTTGACAAGACGCGTTCTTGCATGTGAAGTAAACACTGCTGCCATGTACCTCCGTCCCCCTAACGCCGATAAAGTAGTGCCCGCAATGCTGTGTGAACCGCTCCAAGTATGCACGTTTCTGCTACAGCCCAGTCTGCCATACCCTTCCCCTCTTATGACCAGGCGGTTAATGAGGGAGGTCCAGTCCAGCAGACTCGCCTGCTGCTTTCCTGAAGCCTGAACTGTAGGGAGGGGGTGAAACGCTAGTGAGACGCCACGCCCTTACCTTGACTCATGTCAGGCGAAAAGCGAACCACTCCAGGCCTGACAAACCGCCCCTTTGGCGGCACCGGAGGTAAGGAATGATGAAATCCCTCGTCCCCATCGCAGCGGGCACGGCCCTGGTCCTGAGCACTCTTGCAACGGCCCTGGCCCAGACCACCCACGACGTGGCCAGTGTCGTCTGGGCCGAAATCAGTGCCGCCCGCAAAGCAGGTCCAGCTGCGCCAGAAGCCGGACACGACCATTGAAACGGGTCATCCTGCCACTACTGCTGCCGGCGCTGATCATCCTCCTGGCGGCCTGCAGTCAGCCCGGGAGCACGAACCTGCCACCAGACCCGCCCGGCGAGTTCGGGCTGGCCAGCGTGGCGGCTATCTGCCTGGATGGCGACGCAGTCGGTGTGAACCTGACCTGGCACGCCTCAGAGCGAGCTGCTTCCTACACCCTGCTCCGGAACGGCAAAAGTGCCGCGGAACTCGGTGCCATGACCTCTTTTCTGGACTCAACGGAACTGGCGCCCGGTGACACGGTCGAATACCAGATTCGTGCCACCAACGCTGGCGGCAGCACGCTCAGCG
>CAZPLV010000194.1:0-3761 GCA_964587295.1 uncultured bacterium | reverse complement strand
GAGGCAGGCGCCCTGGGAGAAGCCGAGCAGCACAATCTTCTCCTCAGGTATGCCCGCCTCCGTGACAGCCTGCACGACGGAACCAACCGCCTCGAGGGCGCTGGACAGCCACGGTTCATTCACTTCCATCGGCTGCAGGAACGACTGCGGGTACCAGGTGTTGTGGCTTGCCTCGGGTGCTACGTAGGCCGGGCCTTCGACGCCGATTGCCGGCGCCAGGCCGAGAATGCCGTGGGCACTGTCACCACGGCCGTGGATCATGATTACGGCAACGTCAGCGTCGTCAAGTGCTCTGCCGAAAGTTGCGCGGATGGTTCCCTGATGCAGCTGATTCATGACTTTCCTCCTGGTGTTTTCCAGACCGGTGAGCTGAAGTCCGGAAGTGAGCTGGCAATTTCCCCGCGCCTCGGTTCGAGCCCGGCCGGCAGTTTCAGGTGCTGGCCCAGTTCGGCTGCAGGCTCGTCAACCGTGAAGCCGGGTCCGTTGGTTGCAATCTCTATCAGGTGCCCGTCCGGATCCCGCGAGTAGATGCTCCTGAAGTAGGTCCGGTCCAGTATTGCGGAGACCCTGTTGCCCGCGTTGCGGAGGCGCTCACCCGTTTCCGCCAGCCGGTCATCGTCTGCGACGCTGAAGGCGATGTGATGGGTTTGGCCTGCTCCGAGCCGGGCCGGTTTCATCCGCGCCGGGTCGAACTCGAAGTAGGTCATCGCACCGAGTCCTTCACGGTCAGCGCCCCAGTACCAATGGGCGCTGTCAGGGTCATCAAAGTTGCCGGTACGCTTCAGCAGCTGCAGGCCAAGTACGCCGCTGTAGAAATCATGTGTGCGGAGTATGTCTGCTCCCACGGCCGAGATGTGGTGCATGCCGCTGGAAAGTGCCATGTCACTGCTGATCTCAGTTACGGGCTCGGCGTGCGTGTCAGCTTCGATTGCGGCATGGTCACGGTTGGCGCGGACCATCTGCTCTGGTGGCTGCAGGTCATTCGTGCCCAGCTCTTCGGGATCCTCGTCCACCGTGAAACCGGGCCCGCGGGTGGCGAGTTCAATGACTGATCCGTCGGGGTCGCGGAAGTAGAGGGATTCGAAGTAGTGCCGGTCGAGCGGTCCGCTGACGCGCACTCCCCTGTCAGTCAGATAGCGTTTCCATTTGCGAAGTGCGGCGCCGTCCTCGACCGTAAGTGCGAAGTGGTGGGTGCCCCCGATGCCTGAGCTGCCGCGCTGGGCTCCCGGAACGATGAAGAAGGTGATGATGCTGCCGGCGCTGCCGCTGGCGTCAGCAAAATACAGGTGATAGGACTCCGGGTCGTCATAGTTGACCGTGGTCTTCACAAGTCTCAGTCCGAGTGTGCGGGTGTAGAAGTCGACGGTGCGCTGTGCGTCATTGGCGACAAGGGTGATGTGGTGCAGTCCCTCAATGCTCATGTCAGCTTCCTCGTTTCTGCCAGGCATGGACCCGGAGCCGGAGGTGCGGCCGGGTCAGGGAAGTATGGTGCCTGCAGGCAGCGGCCTGGCGTTCGTGTTGTCCCTGAACCTTGAACCGACGAGTACGAACTCGCTGCCGTCAGCCATGTCGACTTCCATTATGGTCATGTGTTCGCCCATCAGAACGTTCAGGAGGAGTGAACCGCCAGGCAGCCAGCGGAGGCTGTCCAGAATGTCGGGATAAAGCCAGGTTGCCATGGAGCCGAACTGTTCGTCGGCAACCACGACCACGGTTTCGCCCGTGTCGAGCAGGTAGCGGGCCCAGGCGTGGCGGTAACCGTCCGGTTCGCTGTCGAAGGAAACGTAATAGCCTTCCTCTGCGTCTATGACGGTCTGCTCGGCTGTTACCGGGTCGAACAGGCTGAGTTGTCCCATTCCGCCGATAACGACCTGCGTTCCGACCCAGCCACGTGCTTCACCGGGCGCCAGCGTCATGGTCTCACCGGACAGCGGGTTGTAGACGGTTGCCGAATCGTGGAGTGTTGTGGCGAGCCAGCCCCGTTCTGCATCCAGGTGGACTCCGTAGCCGCGCGTCAGCAGGCGGGAATCCGTACTGCCGGGTTCAATATGGACAATGCCGCCTTCGCCTTCAAGGCCCGCAATCTGCACGAACAGTGCCTCTTCGTCTGCCTGCCAGGCAATTCCCAGGCCTCCGGCAGGCAGCATCTGACCGCTGGATTGCGGCAGAAGCCATTCACCGGTGACTTCCCTGGTGTTCAGGTCCATAACGCGGACGTACCAGTTCCAGTCCATTGTCATCTCGTCGTCGTCCCAGTCCACGACGGTGTCCTGTACGAGGTATGCAACGTAGCGGCCTGTTGGTGAAGGTTCCGGGCCCCACTCACTTTCGGTGGGCGTGTCAGTCAGTCGCAATTCGGAGCCGTCGCTGTACAGGAACAGTTCGTTCTGCAGCAGCTGGGCGCCGGTTACGCCGAGCGGCGGTTCAGCCCTCAGTCGATTGGTGACGAAAACGAACTCCTGTGCCGCTGCGGTAGTGAGCAGCAGCACGACGAGAACTGCAATGGCGGATCGGGCATGGCGTTCAGGCTTGTGCATGCTGTTCACTCCCGGGTGGTTTAATCAGGCGATCCGCACACTGGCACAGAGCGCTCTGAACTATTTGTTAGGCTAGCAGTTTATGGTCGATGAAGCTGAACAGGCATTCGGTAATCTGGCGACTACCGTCGGCGGCACACTGCAGGTGTGGGTTGATGGCAATCCGTTCTGGGCCACTCTGATCATCGTGGTTCTGATCGCCCTGGCAGCCTGGCTGGCCCAGGCGCTGACAACCCGCTATCTGATTGAACTGATCAGCCGGATCACCAGGCGCACCAGTGCCGGCTGGGAAAGCGCCATCAGGGGCCGGCAGGTCCTGGGGCGTCTGAGCAGGGCCGTACCGCTCATCATCGTCAGGGCGGGCCTGCCGCTTATTCCGTTGCTTCCGGTCGGCGTCACCGACTTCCTGCAGCGAGTTATTTCGGCAGTAATCATGATCGTGATTGCCAGCGCCATTGCCGCCGCCGTGAGTGCACTCGGTGACGTATACGAACGCAATCCGAAATCGCGTGAACGGCCGATCAAGAGTTACCTGCAGGTCCTGATTATTGCCATCTACGTCCTCGCGGCTGTGGCTGCGGTGGCTTCACTGCTAAACCGTGACCCGTTGCTGATCCTCTCCGGTATCGGTGCGGCCTCAGCCATCCTGCTGCTCGTTTTCCAGGACACCATCCTGTCGCTTGTTGCAGGCGCACAGCTGACATCGAACGACCTGATCCGGGTGGGCGACTGGATTGAGATGCCCTCTTACCAGGCTGACGGTGACGTGGTGGAAGTGGCGCTCAACACCGTCAAGGTCCAGAACTGGGACAAGACGTTCACTGTGATTCCGGCGCACGTGTTCCTTAAGAACAGCTTCAAGAACTACCGGACGATGTACGAAATCGGCCGGCGAATCCAACGCAATATCCTGATAGACATGAACAGCATCCGTTTCCTGGATGACGAGGAAGTCAGCGAGCTCAGGCGTTTCAGCCTGCTGAAGGAATACATTGACGGGAAGCTGACCGACATCAGCGACTGGAACGCAAGTCATGATGGTGCGGTGGATGACCCGGTCAATGCGCGCCGCCTTACCAACCTCGGCACGTTCCGGGCTTACATCGAGAATTACCTGCGGGCTGATCCACGGATCAGCAATGACCTGCTGTTCTCCATCCGGCAGCTGCAGCCCGAATCCGAAGGCCTGCCGCTCGAGATTTACTGCTTCACCATTGATACGGG
>CAZPLV010000193.1:0-3763 GCA_964587295.1 uncultured bacterium | reverse complement strand
GATCTGCGCTGATTTCTACGTCGCCATACACGGTTATCCACTGGCGGGTTCGGTCGCTCTCAGGTGCTGCACCTGACAGCGGACTCAGGGTCGGCCCGTCGATCTCGATGAGGCTGCCTGCTGAGCTCAGCAACGTTGCGCGCGCTTCTGCTATCGCTACGTTGCTCATTCCGAGCACGTAGGTCGCGCCGTTTCCATTCCAGGCGAGCAGTCCACCGGTGTCCGCGCGCCACTCCGGCTGCTGGCCCGGACTCCAGCTGCCCGCTACGAAAATTGCAGGTTCTCCGTTAACCGTGACACTCTCGAAGCGAGCTGTGGAAGCGACATGCAGCCGTTCGAACGCAGCGGACGGCGTCTGGGTGAAGTAGATCGGTGCATCCGTGTCGTCCCCGGCTCCGATTCTGCCGGCCTGATAAGTGATGGTCACACTCGACTCTTCCTCGATCCAGACGCTGGTAGCAAAGCCGTAATTGTCGGGAATCCAGCCTGGCGCACTCACAGGGAAAGGCACGGCCTGCACCAGGTCAGCGATGGTGTGAAAGGTCGGCCAGCCCTGCGCGGGGATCTGCCTGACCGGAATCGCCGATCCGTGCGCCACTCGGGTGAAGAACTCCGACTCTGATCCCGCCGCCGCTTCCAGATGATTCAGGATCCCGGTCGCTACCGCGGCGGCAAGCGCTTGCTGATAGTCGCTGTTCACAAGCAGCTCTGCCTCGCGTGGGTTCGACAGATAGCCGAGCTCGATCATCACGGCCGGCACTTCCCGGTTGACCAGGTCCAGCAGCCTGAAGGTCGGCTGTTCGATCACGGGCTGTGAAGCGGCGCCGGTTGCAGCGGCAAGTTGCTCAATGATCGTCTCCGCCAGATGCAGGTCGCTGCCTTCACGTCTGGAAACATAGGCACGTGCACCCGCCGTGGCCGGACTGCTGGCCCCGCCGGCGTGCAGGCTGACGAACGCATCAACGTCGCCGTGGGTGAAAGCGGCCCGTGCGCTCAAGTCATCGGCCAGAGTCGCAGCCAGCGCCTGATCACCGTCCCGGGTCATCACCACTTCCACACCGTGCTCTGCGAGTGCTTCCCGGACGCGCCGGGCAACGGCCAGCACCAGCTCGGATTCTCTCAGGTCACCGGCAGTGGCACCCTCGAACTCCAGACTGTGGCCGGCATCGATGACCACGGTCCAGGGAGCGACTGGATCCTGCGGTTGACCGGCGACTGCAATCCACATGCTGAACACGGCGACAGCTGCGAGTGGGATCAGCGCGGGCCGCGCCGGTGCTGAGCCAGTCGCAGGCCTCAGCAGACGCAGAATCCGCGACTTCAGATTGCTCGTTGCCGACATGGCTGGCTGCAGCGCAGGCCGGGCACCCTCGAGCTGGGCCAGCGTCTCAGCAAGCGCGATTCCATGTGCACCTGTGACAGCGAGGGCCAGTTCGTCGCAGGCGTGTTCCCGCTCCGAATTCAGCATGTGGGACAGCCACCAGGTGAGCGGATGATAGAAGAGGAGTGCCTCGGCCAGACCCTGCAGCAGGCTGACCAGATAATCGTTCCGGCGCAGATGTGCCAGCTCGTGAGCCAGAATCAGCTCCAGCTGAGCGGCGCTGAGCCCGGATAAGGCGCTCGCGGGCAGCAGGATGACGGGACGGAACAGCCCGAACGCTGTAGGCGAATCGACCCGCCCGGATTGAACCAGTCTCACGGTGCGGGTGACGCCGAGACGTGCAGCCAGGCGACTCAAAGATCTTTCGAGCGACTTCACGGTCGTGCCTGACCAGCGCAGACGCTGAACCATGACGTAGCCACCCAGATAACGGATAAGCAGAACGCTGGCCGACACCAGCCAGGCAACGGAAATGTATGGCAGAAGTCCGCGCAGGTCAGGAGCACCAGTAGCAGCTGCTGGCGCTGCAATGCTGATAGTTGCCGCGGCCGACCCAGGCTCAGGGGTGACGTTTAAAGCCTCTGCAGGCAGGCCCGCAGCTATCTCATCGGTATTCGTTGCCGCAGTTGGCGGCGACATCCCTGACGTTAAAGCCGGCGACAACTGGAACCAGGTGAAGAGCGGCAGGAGCAGCCAGATGACAAGTGCAGCAGTGGCCAGACCATGCCGCAACGCCGGCCGGCGGGCAGCAATCATCCGGCTGGTTATCAGCAGCAGTACCGCAAGCGCGACACCTTGCCACAGGCTGTGAACGAGCACCCAGCCGAGGCGTTCCGTCAGGGGATGCAGCACCAGTGCTTCAAGCATTCTGGGCCTCCCTGGCTTCATCAATCAGTTTCTGAATCTCATCAAGTTCCTCAGCGCTCGCCTGCTTCACATCGAGTGCCCGGGAGACAAGCGCCTTCGCCGAACCACCGAACGCCCGATCAAGCAGCCCGGCCACCAGGCTCGACTGAACCTCAGCCGGACTCTCCGTCGGCCAGTACTGGTACGACCGGCGGACCAGTTCCCGCTCGACCAGTTCCTTGTCGAACATCACCTGGAGCATCGTCTGCACTGTAGTGAACGAGACTTCCTCGGTTTTGAGCAGCTCCTCGTGCACGTCCCGTACGCTTGCCCTGCCGAGTCCCCACAGCACCTGCAGGATCTCGAGTTCCCTGTCGGTCGGACCACTTGCTTTACGCATCATGACTACCTCCTTAGTTCACGCACTTTAAACTATGCCTTTAGGTCTGTCAACTAAGGGTTTAGTTTCTGCCGGGCCGGTCAGCTGCCTGGCTCGAGTTAACGGCAGCCACCCGGCTCCGCACGGGTCAGCCCTCGCGTCCTGTCTTTGCGTCGGTCGCCGACCGGGTGTCAAGAAGGCGAGGTTTAATCCAGTACCTGCGCTACTTCCCAGACATGACCGGCCGGATCTGCGAAGGCCGCGGTGCGCCTGCCCCATGGCCGGTCGATGGGACCGTTGAGCAGCGTCACGCCATATTCCCGCAGAGCCTCGCAGGTTGCGTCAACATCTTCGACCTCTATCGTCAAGAGCACGCTCGCTCCGGCACTGGCAGTGGCCACGGTGGCCGGCTCAACGAGCTCGGGTGCACTGACGGTACTCAGTAGATTTACCATCAGACCCGAGAACCCAAGCACGACAGAGTCGTCGTCCTCGTAAACGACCGGCGCATCGAACACGCGCCCGTAGAAGGTCTTCGCCTCACTGATATCGTCTACAAAGAGCGTAATTACATGAATAGAGTCGAGCATGGACGGTATCATATATCTCCCGGCTTAGCGGCCCCGCCCCCTATCAGTCACTCGTTACCACCTGGCCTCCGTCGCGGTCTTCGCCACCGTGGTCCGGCCGCGACAACAGAGATGCCAGGACACAAGACAACCGCTATCCAGGCCCCATTTAGGTAAGTGCACGATTGAGTTTCCAGACGCAACCCATGAACTGAACGCCGGTGACACGTTCATCGTGCCAGCCGACGAGATTCACCAGGTGATCGGCCAACCTGACTTCACCGCCATCCACATCATGCCGAAAGACATTCGTTTCGACTTCCGGCACTGACGCTGCCGCAATCATCATCATCGCGCAAGCCCCGCAAGCAGCTGCGCGAGCGGCACGGCAGACCGCCACGGGAGGCAGCCCGCAGCAGACGTCAGCCTGATTCGCGCGCATCAGCCCGGCAGCTGCTATCATCTCGCCAACCATGGGAGTGGCGAGGCTGCTCGAGCGTGAACAACTGCTGAGAGAGCTGCACTCGCAGGCGCAGGCAGGCAGCTCAGGTTCGGGCCGCCTGGTGTTCCTGGGCGGCGAGGCAGGCG
>CAZPLV010000192.1:0-3774 GCA_964587295.1 uncultured bacterium | reverse complement strand
GCAGCTGCAGCCCGAATCCGAAGGCCTGCCGCTCGAGATTTACTGCTTCACCATCGATACGGGATTCGTGAACTTCGAGCGCACGCAGGCGGATGTGTTCGACCACCTTCTGTCAATCATGCCCGAGTTCGACCTGAAGATTGCCCAGCGCCCGACCGGTCATGACATGCGCGCCCTCATCAGTGCCAGCGACCGTTCAGACGCCATCCAGGCTTAAGCGGCCCGGACGGATGCGGACCTCACGCCAGCCGCGCACCGAGTTGCACAGGTAAACCGCGTCTGCTGCCTCCAGATCCTCCACGGTGAGATTCTGTTCCCGCGCGCGTTCATCGGTTTCCAGCATGAAAGCGCGGTAAACACCAGGCAGGATGCCTGCCCGCAAGGGTGGAGTCAGCAGACTGCCATCGCGTTCCACGAAAACGCTGGAACGCGATGCTTCAGCGACTTCCAGTTGCTCGTTCAGAAAGATGACGTCCACCAGGGAGTGCTGCTGCAAAAGTGGTGCATACCTGTCGAACAGTTCGCGCCGGGTTGTTTTGAACCGGGCGAAAGCGTCCGCTGAACTGACAGCACGCTCCGCAATCATCACTTCGGCCGCTGTTTCCTCCGCCTGGATACGCTCTGCGCTGATCCAGGCGAACCCGTCGGACTCCAGCAGCAGCCTGACCTTATAGCGGGCATCAACCGCGCTGAGCCTTCTGGCCTGCTCTTTGAGCAGCCGGTCAAGGACAGGTTGTTCGAATGCGAAGCCAAGCTCGGACGCAGCTGCCTCCAGCCGTGCCAGGTGCCGATCCAGCCTCTGGTAACCGTGCTCGTAAAGCATGGATTCAATCAGGGCGAAGTCGCTGGCAGCTCTGTTCGTCATCGGCCGCTCCAAACGGTGCGTCAGTTGGCTTGTGCACGCTCCAGCAGCGCCTGGGCCGCCTCGAGAACGTCCAGCACAACCAGGTCAGGCCTGGCCGTCTGGACATCGGCTTCCGGGTGGAAGCGGCTGTAGAGGTTGCCTTCGAGCTGGGTGGCCAGGAACTCGAGCAGGATGGGGTCGACGGCGCGTTCAGCGGGAGTCAGGGGTGCGAGTTCGGCAGGCAGAGCCGGTTCCATCCATACCGAGGTGACACCTGCCAGGTTTGCACCCAGCACGTCATGAACGAGGGTGTCGCCAACGTGCGCGTCAAGACCTGAGATCGCGTGGAAGGCGCCTGACTGCGGTTTGGCGAAACCGATTCCGTCGGGGGTGTAGATGGTGTCGAAGTAGTGTTCGATGCCGAGTGCAACCAGTACGGGCCACTGGTATTTCTGGAATCCGTTGGTGAGCGCCACGATCCGCGCGCCGTGTTCGCGCAGCAACTGCAGCCCTTCGACCGCACCAGGCAAGACCGCGATCATGCCTTCCTCAGCCGAGAAGCGTTCCACCAGGCCAGCGACGCTGGGAATCTCAGGGCCATCGAGAGTGCGGCTTGCCTCGTTCAGTATCACGTCCCAGTCGTAAGCGTTGACGAACTCGCCTGCGCGCATGCGCTGCGCCCAGATTTCGTTCACTGCAGCGGTCATCTGGCGGTCGGCCTCGGCCTGCTCCAGCTGTGCCAGTGCCGGAACGTTGGAGCGCACGTGCTGTCTGACCCAGGGGAACACCCCGCGGGCGAAGGGGTTCTGGATGATGACGCCATCCAGGTCGAAACTGACGGTGAGAACACTGTCCATGCCCCAGTATTGCCCACTTGGGCAGGGCCGTTGTCCGCCCGGACGTGGTTTCTGACGAGAACGCCGCATGTGCGTGGTAGAAATGTCGTGAGTTACCAAAGCACTTTCCTGTTGGAGGACATAATGAAAACCATCCGCAACATGTTGATCGCAAGCCTGCTGCTGGGCATGGTGCCGCTGAGCACCGCGTTCGCCCAGGAGGAAGAACTGCCGGAAATCACCCTGACCTGGTGGATCAACCCGTGGCGCATCCGCCCTCCGGACTTCCCCGCTGACCAGTCACCGACCGGCGAAGAGTACCCCGCCTGGATCAGCGAAGAGTTCATGAAGCTGCACCCGAACGTGACCGTCGAGTTCGAGGTAGTGCCGAACAGTGGTTACCTCGAGAAAATCAACACCGCCCTTTTCGCCGGCAACCCGCCTGATGTCATGCGCAGCCTGGACTTCAACCCTGAATGGGCCCGCGAAGGTCTGCTTGAGCCGATTGATGATTACCTGACCGATTTCGACCGCGAGGACTTCATCGAGTACGCGCTGGAAGACGGTAACATCGACGGCCAGTACTACATCTTCCCGTGGAACAATTCGAACAACGGCATGGGCAGCGCCCTGCTCCTGAACAAGGACCTGTTTGAAGAGCGCGGCGTCGCCATCCCGGAAGGTCACTGGACCATTGACGAGTTCCTTGCAGCCGCAGAGCAGCTGACCTTCACCCGTGAGGACGGCAGCCAGGTGTACGCAATCACGGTTGCTGCCCAGGATGTTGAGAACTCAATGGCCTGGATCTACCGTTATGGCGCGCAGTACGTCAACGATGAACAGACCGGCTTCGCACTGAACTCCGAAGAGGGAGTCCAGGGACTGCAGCTGCTCGTGGACCTTGTCAACGAATACGGTGTCGCACCGCGCGGTGGCGAAGCACTTGACGTGTACGGCACGATTGACAACTTCCACCAGGGCCGCGCAGCAATGGGCTATGGCGGCATATACGAGATCGGCCGCATCGACCGTTACCTGAACGAAGGCCGGATGGAAGATGCGATCCAGGTCGTCATCGCTCCTTTCCCGCATGACCCGGAGACCGGTCCCGTTGCTTACGAGACCTCCGGTGGATTCATAGTCTTCAAGCAGGACGACGATTACCGCCGTGACATGGCAATGGAACTTGCCCGCTTCATCACCAACACCGAGAACATGACCCTGCTGCAGGATCTTCTCTACGTGACCGCGCGCCACTCGGCCAACGAGCTGCTGACCTTTGACAGCGTGCAGGCCTACACCGAGGATGTGCAGGAACAGGTGCAGCGTTACATGGAAGCCATTGAGCACGGTATTCCCTACTTCGGTCCGCGTTCGCTGGACACCAGCGCCGCCACTGATTACTTCAAGGCTGCCGTTCAGAAGGCCCTTAGCGGCCAGGCAACGGCGCAGGAAGCTCTTGATGAATTCGTACGCAATGCCGACCGGGAGGTATTCGGCCGCTAAGCCGATACATTCAGGTGGCTGACAGCACTACCACCGCGATCCAGCGGCCGTCCCCGAAAAAGGGCGGCCGCTGGCGCATCAACCTCGCTGCGTATCTGTTCCTGCTGCCGCAGCTGAGTGTTTTCCTGATATTTATCGTCCTGCCCG
Source organism: uncultured bacterium (assembly GCA_964587295.1). Taxonomy (GTDB): domain Bacteria; phylum Deinococcota; class Deinococci; order Deinococcales; family Trueperaceae; genus CALDPK01. Next base: position 441 of record CAZPLV010000192.1, on the reverse strand, counting down.
TGGTTTTCGCACTGCTGCTGGCATTCATGGACTACCGGCCCACCCGCATGAGCTGGGTCGGTTTTGACAATTTCCGGCGGGTGTTCACTGACCCGCTGATGGGCATCGCATTACGCAACACCAGCATCTTCACGGTTGGCGTAGTCGTATTCTGGCTCGGCAAGGCACTGCTCATCGCCTATCTGATTGATCCCCTGAGCAAGGGACTGCAGACTTTCTTCAAGTCAGCGTTCTATCTTCCCACCGTCACATCCGGCGTGATTGTCTCACTCATCTGGCTGTGGATATTCAACCCGACCTTCGGATTGCTGAACGCAATCATGAACCTGTTCGGTTTCGAGAATGTCGCCTGGCTGGGCAACCCCAACACGGCCCTGGCCTCGCTGATCGGCATGCAGGTAATCATGGGTGGTGGTTCGAGCATTGTGCTGCTTTCCGCGG
>CAZPLV010000191.1:2278-3777 GCA_964587295.1 uncultured bacterium | reverse complement strand
ATCGCGATGGCCCACCCGCACCTGAGTGTTGTTGTGCTCGGCAGTGACGGCGCCCAGATGGAAGGCAACGACGCTGAGGCGGCCCGCCTCGCTGTTGCCCGGCGACTGAACGTGAAACTGCTGATTGACGACAACAACGTGACCATAGCCGGTCACCCCAACGAATACATGCCCGGCTTCAGCGTTGAAGCCACCCTGGCCGGTCACGGCCTGGCGGTCAACTCCGGTCAGGCAGAAGAATTTCGCGACCTGTACGCGCGCGTGCAGAACTCACTGGTTCAGCCGGGTCCGTTCGGCGTGGTCAACCACCGCGTGATGGCACCCGGCGTGGACGGCATCGAGGGCGAAACCGCCGGTCATGACGCAATTCCCGTCAAACACGCAAGCGCCTACCTGCGCGCCCGCGGTCACGAAGCCGCTGCCGACCATCTCGATGGCATTGCCAAGCTCACGCACGAGTCAGAGCACCTCGGCAGTTCAGGTGACCTGGGCAGTAACCGCAAGAAGTTCGGTGAGGTCGTCAGCGACATCATTGACGAGCTCCCCGAATCAGAACGGGCCAAGCGCGTGCTCGTCATTGACAGCGACCTGGCCGGTTCAACCGGGCTGAACACAATTGCCACACGCCATCCCGAAGTGTTTGTCTATGGCGGCGTGATGGAACGTGGCAACTTTTCCGCGGCAGCCGGATTCGGCGCAGGCGAAGGTCGCCAGGGCATATTCAGCACTTTCTCGGCCTTCCTGGAAATGGTGGTCAGCGAACTGACCATGGCGCGCCTTAACAACGCCAACGTGCTGTGCCACTTCTCCCACGCAGGCGTCGACGCGATTGCCGACAACACCAGCCACTTCGGCATCAACATCATGTTCGCCGACAACGGTGTGGAAGAACAGGGCGTCACGCCGCTCTACTTCCCCGCTGACGCACTGCAGTTCGAGGAGATCCTGAAGCACATCTTCTGGCAGGAAGGGCCGCGCTTCATCTTCAGCACCCGTTCCGAAGTGCCTTACATCCAGAATGAGGACGGCGGGAAGCTGTTCAGCAGGGACGCCGGCTATGAGTTCCGTCCAGGCCGTGACGAAATCATCCGCCCGGGAACCGCCGGCTGGGTGGTTTCGTTCGGCGACATGCTGCACCGCTCACTCGACGCGGTCGACCGTCTGCGCCAGCGCGGAATTGACGTGGGCCTGATAAACAAGCCGCTCATCAACGCCCCGGATGAGGAAACCCTGCAGCTGATCGGCAAGTCCGGTTTCGTTGTCGTGGCGGAAAGCCTGAACAGCTCCACCGGCCTCGGCAGCCGCATGGGCACCTGGCTCCTCAGTCGCGGCCTGACGCCCCGCTACTCCCAGCTCGGGGTGCACCGTGTCGGCGACGGCGGGACATTCGAACAGATCGGCCACCAAGGCCTGGAAGCTGCAGACATACTCGCGCACCTCGAAACGCTTGTCTGATCCGGGCGTTCTCATTCGGTCGGCTGCTACAATTCCGGTCTGGC
>CAZPLV010000191.1:0-2178 GCA_964587295.1 uncultured bacterium | reverse complement strand
GGTGACAACGCCTGGCTCAGCGTCTCACTCTCAGCCAACAACCCGATGCCGCACTTCACCATGACCATGCAGCCGACCGGGGAAGCACGGGCAGCTGTAACCGATATGCTGGCCAGCCTCGAAAGCGATCCGGATGCCATGCAGCAGCAGGAAGGCAACGAGTCGTTCTGGGTTGTCGACATTGATGAGGAACTGACCGAAGGTGCCGTAAGCGGCGTTGCCGTCAGCCTGACCGATGACATGCTTATCGTCAGCTCCAACCCGGACCTGCTCCGCGGAGTGCTGCGACGTGCCGCTGGTGCCAGCGAACCTTCGCTCGCCACTGCGCCCGCCTTCACCCAGGTTGCTGACTACACCGACGGCAATATCGTCACTTACCTCGATGTAACCGTGATCTCCAGCACCCTCAGCGCTTTCGCGCGGCCGTTCGCCAGCGAATTCGGTGTCAGCTCGCTGGTTGATGAACTCGTCAGCGCAATGGAAACCGTGGGCGTCATCGCCGGCAGCAGCACCTTCACTGCCGACGGCATGAGCGGTGTGAGCGTGCAGCTGGTGGGCGACAGCAACACGGCCATCCGCAGCCTGCTGCTGGACCGTCAGGCTGCCAACGCGGACGTGCTGCAGTTCCTGACCCCGGACGCACTGAGCGTATCCAGCGGCTTCAGCAACCCGGCCGGCTGGTGGAACTACCTCAACCAGATGCTGGCCAGTAACCCTGAACTGGGCATCGGCAGCCTCGATGACCTGCTGGTGGGCTTCGTGGGCCTTGACCTGCGCGCCGGCTTCTTCAACTGGGTCGGCAACGAACTGACTGTCGTCACCAACGGCCTGGCTGACGCAACCGCGCCGGGTGTGGCCGCCGACAATCTGCTGGGCGAAAGCCTCTACATCCTGCGTACCGACAGCGATGCCGACGCGCAGGCTGGACTGGACAACATCATGATGACGCTGGGCATGCTGATCAGCGCGTTCACCAGCCTTGACGGAACTGCAAGCGGCGGCCCTGATGCCGGCACCACTGAAGTGGTGGCCGGAACCACCGTGCGCACCATGGAACTGACCGACGGCTTCATCCTGTCCTATGCGGTCGCTGACGGCTTCGTCCTCATCGGCACCGACCAGACTTCCGTGGGCAACGCACTTAACGCCCGCGCTGCAGGCGGCAACGCCACGGAAACCATCAGCCGCGTACTCTCGGCCATCCCGGCTGACACCGTCAGCTTCAGCGCCAGCGATTCAGGCGCAATGCTCACTTCACTGGCCGGCCAGATTCCTGCCCAGATTGAAATGGTTGCCGGACTCACCGGTCAGGGCATCGACTTTGCCGCTCTTGACGCAGCCACCAGCGGCCTGGAGGAGTTCATGAACTTCCTGGCCCAGCGTACCGGCGGCAACTGGAGCTACACCGTCATTGACGGCAACGCCATCGTGACCGAGACGTTCGCCGAGATCGACTGGTAAGCCTCAGCTAAGTACAGCTTTCTTCTGGCGGGAGTTCCTCAGTGAGCTTCCGCCAGATTTCTTTGACCTGCATGATCAGCCGGTCACGACCGCCTGAATTGTCCACCACGAAGTCAGCGTGCGCTGCCTTCCGTTCAAGTGACAGCTGTGCAGCATCACGGCGGCGGATCTCGTCCGGCGCCAGGCCGCTGCGTTCCATCACGCGCTCAATCCTCAGGTCCAGTGGCGCCGTCACAACGATGATGGAATCGAAGCGGTCCTCAAGGCCGCCCTCATACAGGAGCGGAATATCCTGGACCGTTACTTTTGCGCCGTCCACCCGGTACTGTTCCGCCAGCAGCTGCGCCTGATGCCTGACCCACGGGTGGATGATGGAGTTGAGTTTCAGCCGTTCGGCTTCGGAGCTGAAGACGATATCGGCCAGTGCAGCGCGGTCAAGCTCACCGCCATGAAACACCCGCTCGCCGAACTGCAGTCTTATCTGGTCCAGCACCAGGCTGTCGCCCGTTGCCTGCCGCGAAAGCTGATCGGCGTCGATGACTCTGGCACCCAGCTCTTCCAGCAGCTGCGCGACACTTGATTTTCCCGATCCGATGTTGCCGGTCAGTCCCACGTTGAGCATGGCCTCAACGCTAGCAGTTTGCGGCCGGATTTGCCGCTCGACCGCGTGATATCGTTCGCTTCATGTCGAAGAGCAAGGGGCTGACCGCCCAATCC
>CAZPLV010000190.1:1724-3940 GCA_964587295.1 uncultured bacterium | reverse complement strand
TGCCGAGCTGGCTGGCGGCGCGGCGGTACAGTTCGATGTATGGCGCGAATCTTGCTGGTGCGCCTCCAATGATGGCGAGCATGAGACCGAAGCCGTAGCGGGCGGTGCGGACGACCGACTGTGGTGATCCGCCAACGCCGACCCAGGTTGTCAGCCGTCCGGATTCGGTTTTCGGAAATACGTCTGCCTCATTGAGGGGTGCGCGCGTGGTGCCCTGCCAGGTGACGGGTTTCTCGTCGAGCAGTTTGTGGAACAATTCGATTTTTTCTTCGAACAGGACTTCATAGTCCGCCAGGTCGTAGCCGAACAGCGGGAAGGATTCTGTGAATGAACCGCGGCCCAGGATCACTTCAGCGCGGCCATTGGAGAGCGCATCGACGGTGGCGAAGCGCTGGAATACGCGAACCGGATCATCAGAAGAAAGTACCGTGACGCCAGAGGCCAGCTTGATGTTCTCGGTTCTGGTGGCGATGCCGGCGAGAACTGTCTCCGGGCTGGATATGGCAAACTCGTGGCGGTGGTGCTCACCGAGTGCGATTACGTCGACACCGGTCTGGTCGGCTACCACCGCTTCTTCTACGGTAGCGCGGAGCGCTTCGGCGTAGCTGACGAGGTTGCCGTTGTCATCGCGGGGCAGGTCTCCGAAGCTGTCGAGTCCGAATTCCAGTTTTCTCTCGTTCATTGATTGGGTCCTTCCGGTCAGGTTGGTCGCCGCATATGGGTAAATCCTGGCGGCTTCGGTACTGCCGGTCGGAACTGGTCCGGGCAGTAGTTGACATGTCCATAATGCATCTTTATGATTGACATGTCAACTATGGAGGTGACGGTCATGTCCGGGAGTGAAGATCAGCGAAGGGGCAGGCGCTTACCAACCAAAGGTCAGCTTGAGGTGTGGCGCGAGTACCTGGAAACAGCCGAGGCTCTGAAAGCCCGGCTGGCCAGCCGCCTGCAGAGCGAAGCAGCGCTGTCAATGGGCGATTACCAGGTGTTGCTAACTCTCAGTGAAGCTGATGGAAACCGCCTGCGTTCCTCGGAACTGGCGACCCAGGTTGCATGGGAACGGAGCCGCCTGTCGCATCATCTGGGCCGGATGGAGAAACGCGGGCTGATCCGCAGGGAGGAATGCGCAGACGACAGCCGCGGATCGGATGTCGTTCTCTCAGCAGAAGGCTCGAAAGCATTCCGGTCCGGTTCCATCCCGCATCTTGAAGCGGTGCGCGAACTGTTCATCGACGCGCTCTCCCCTGACGAGCTGGCGCAGCTGAAAGCAGTGACCCGCTCGCTGCGCCAGCATCTGGACTGAAGCGCTCTCCTCAGGTGCCGACCGGTCCGAGCCGGACGGCCCCGTTCGGAATCAGCGCCCGCAGGTAAGTCCAGCGGGTCAGCAGGAAGAATCCGAACTGCACCACCGCAAACAGGCCAATCACAATCAGGCTGTAGCCCGTCACATCAGTCATCAGCAGCGTTCCGAGCGCGTCGAGCGCAACCAGGGCGTGGATGGAGCCGGCTGCGAATGGCAGCAGGAAAACGATTGCGATCTGCGTGGTCACGATTTTGCGGGTTTCCCGGGTTGTGACACCGATACGCCTGAGTCGGCCGAACATCCGTGCATCGTCAGGCAACTCCGTGAACAGCTTGAAGTAAATCAGGCTGCCGGAACCGATGAAGAAGAGCAGCGACACGAACAGGCCCGCAAACATAGACAGGGACAGCAGCTGCATCATTGACTGGTACTGGCTGTAGCGGTCGGAAGTGTAACGGAACAGCCCGTCGGCTCCGAGCAGTTCTTCAATGTCCGCACTTATGAGAGCGTTACGGCCGGCATCGGGCCAGTCATAGAAGTCAGCTGAATACTGCTCGCCCGGCAGTTCCGCCCACACCTCATCAGGCACCACGAACCAGTCCAGGCCGGCGATGGGCACCATCGTCAGGCGAATGTCAATTGGTGTCGCGGGTATCGTTTCATCGCCGAGCAGTCGGATTGCCGTCTCCTCGCCGGAGTCACCCACCAGCCCGGGGAACTTAGCCAGAGCTTCGGCCTGAGAGCGGGCGATGATGTAGTCGTACTCAAGAATTGCCGACACAGAACCATGAATGACATCTTCCGCACCGTGTCTCCTGAGGATGTCCAGCACGGTTTCCTGCGGCAGGGCCGCCCCTTCATGCACGGTCAGCGACGTCGGGAACATCTCATCGGCAGTTCCGAAAATCTGCTG
>CAZPLV010000190.1:0-1624 GCA_964587295.1 uncultured bacterium | reverse complement strand
GAACTCCACAGGATCACAACCTGAAACAGAAGCAGAAAACCCGCCAGTGTCACGGCAATGGACTCGGGCACAAGCCTCACGGGCAAAGTTTCCGCGACCCCGAGAACCCGGGAGAGCCCCAGGAAGAACAGCCGGTTGAACATCAGGCCCAGGAGGATGCCTGCCCCGGTCGCCAGGAGCGACAGCAGGGTGTTCTCAAGCCAGACCAGCCGCCTCAGCTGCCTGCGGGTGGTACCGAGCAGGCTGAGCATCCCGAATTCCTGGCTGCGCGCCCTGAGGAATGCCCCGCTGGAGTAATTCACGAAGAAAAGCGCAAACACAGCGACGAGGCCCAGACAGACCATCAGCACGATGCGGGTACTGTCGCCCCCGTAGAGGTAGCCTTCCTGGACGTCCGGGTGGAACAGGAACTGTGCGTACATGAAGAACAGCATCACGCTGAATGTGCTGCTCAGAAAAAATGCGGCGTAACGCAGCCAGCTGCCGCGAAGGTTACTGAGCGCGAGCTGCCGGAACGTCATCGCCAACTCCGCTCATCATGCTGAGGCTGTCCATCACCTGCTGGAAGAACACCTGCCGGTTCGGGCCGGCATTCAACTCACTGAATTCACGGCCGTCACGGATGAACAGCACCCGCTTGCAGAAACTGGCGGCGAACGGATCATGGGTCACCATTACGATGGTCACGCCATGCTGCCGGTTCAGCTGCTCCAGCGCACTCATCACGTCCTGGCCGGCCTTGGAATCGAGATTGCCCGTCAGCTCGTCAGCCAGCACGAGCTCAGGCTCATGAATCATTGCCCGCGCGATGGCCGCCCTCTGCTGCTGCCCGCCCGAAACCTGGTAGGGCTTGCGGTCCAGCAGATCGGCAATTCCAAGCGTTCCGGTGACGTCCTCAAGACGCTGATTCATCTGCCTTGCCGGCACCCGGTCCAGCACCAGCGGCAGAAGGATGTTCTCCCTGAGCGACAGCGTGTCCAGCAGATTGAAATCCTGAAACACGAAACCGAGTTTGCGGCGCCGGAACAGCGCCAGCTCCTCATTGCGCATGAGCGACGGATCGGAGCCACCAATTGTTACCGAGCCGGAAGTGGGCTGGTCTATTGTCGCCAGTATGTTCAGCAGCGTGGTCTTACCGCTGCCGGACGGACCCATCACCCCCAGGAATTCACCCTTGCGGACTGTCAGGTCGAATGCGTCCAGCGCCGTGTGGCTGAGTCCGCTCCTCCTGTCTCCATAAATGCGTGTCAGACCCCTGGCAGTCAGTACCGCGTCGCGGACTACGGGATCGTGTATTGCCGTGTGCATGACTGCACCTCCTTCTGGCAATAACGATATTTCCAGCACCCTGTCATGTTCCCGTTCCGAACCTTACAGCCGTGTCACCAACCCGGTGAAGCCCACCGGGACGGAAACTCACCGTAACGGTTGTGCCGGCTCCGACCTCGGAATCAATACGCAGACCATGTCCCAGACGCTCACAGATCTGAGCCGCAAGGTGCAGGCCCATGCCCGTGGAAGCAGTACCCCGGCCCCTGGACCCGGTGAAGAATCTGTCGAATACGCGCGACAGGTCACTGGCAGGAATGCCCGGCCCTTCGTCGCGCACGCTCAGTCGCTCAGA
>CAZPLV010000189.1:0-3940 GCA_964587295.1 uncultured bacterium | reverse complement strand
GAGGTGGGCTCGTCCAGCAGCAGGAGCCTGGGCCGCCGCGCAAGTGCCGCCACCAGCGCGAGTTTCACCCGGTTTCCGCGTGAAAGCGCACTGACTTTCTTGTCCAGCTGAACTTCCAGGCGCTTCACGAGCTCAGCCTGCAGGTCGGAGGACCATTCCGGATGGAAACCGGCAATGAACCTGAGGTTCCTGCGGCCGGTCCAGTTCTCGAAGAATGGCTGGCTGTCAGTCGCGTAGCCGATGTCCGTGCGGTGCGCCGCATTTTCCTGAGTCTGTGCCCGGCCGAGCACCCGAACTTGTCCTGAAGCAGGGCTGCTGACTCCGGCCAGCAGGTTCATCAGGGTTGTCTTCCCCGCCCCGTTCGGCCCGATGAGGGCCAGCGCCCGACCCGCTTCCAGTTTCAGGTCAATCGGGCCCAGTTGGAATCCGGGGAAACTCCTGCTCACACCTGACAGTTCGAAAGCAGGACTCACGCGGGCACGCCAGCCAGCACCCGGCTGACACTCGCCAGCAGCTCAGCGTCGGAAAGCCCTTCGGCCCGGGCCTGTTCCAGCCGGGGCTGCAGCGCCTCTTCGAAACGCGCGAGCGCCAGACGCCTGCGTTCGTCAGCGTCCAGCTGCACTACGGAAAAGCCCTTCCCGCGCCGGGCACGGATGAGCCCGTAGCGCTCCAGCGTCTCGTAGGCACGCTGGACAGTGATGACACTGACTTTCTGTTCCGTTGCCAGACTGCGGATTGATGGCAGTTCACTCTCCGCTGGCAGGTCTCCGGACAGAATCAGGGCCCGCACCTGCTGTACCAGCTGGTTCTGCAGGGTTTCGCCTGAATGGTCACTCAGGTTGAGGATCACTTGCGCCTCCATGTAAACATCAGATTCACTGAGTATATACACTATGCACAGTCAGGGCAAGCGATGCTTGGTCCCTGGCACAACGTCAACGTCTGTCCGCTGGTGCCCGATGAACGAAGCTTGTCCGGCATGCGGCAGCAGTGCATCCCGGACAAGCGGCCTGAGCGTCAGTTCAGAGCAGCGGGAGCAGGCAGCCTCCGGCAGCACCGAGGGATGAGCACGCGCTGGGTATCACGTCAGCGAGGCTGCCGGCCATCAGCAGCGTGTTTCCCACGACATCGAGTCCGACGAACATGACTATCGCAGCGCCGGCGAACGCTCCGCTCAGCGCAGCACCCAGCACTGCGCCTCCCATGGTGATGAGGGTTGCTTCCCAGACGCAGCACGAGAACTGGAACGGGTTGGAGGACGTGGCGGCACACGTGCCAACTCCGATGACACCGGAGAATGCCAGTCCGGTGCGCGCCAGTGCCATCTCTATCTGCATCTGGTACTCGAACATCTCTGCCCCACGGCCATCCCCGCCCCTGCCGAGCGCCTCCCCGGTTTCGGCGTGCACACGCCACCAGGCGGGATGGTTGCTGCCCTCCGGGACACTGACAGGGCTGATGACGACATAACCCGCCGCCAGGTCATCCTCTATGGCCCGCTGAGCCGATAGCGGCAGCTGCAGCTGGCTGACGGCATCAGGGTCTGCGGGAGTAATCGTGAGCAGTTCGACCCCTTCAGCAGCGGCAGCATCAAAGGTAGTGAACGTGTTGAGCGTCTCCAGGCCACGTGATGTCAACGGCAGGCCCTCTATGCGTGTTTCCCATACGCCTGCTGCCAGCAGCAGTTCCGGGGCGGCGGTTGGCAGCCCGTCCGCCTGCGTCTGCAGCACACGGCGTGCGTTGTTGACCACGTCAACACGTGCGTAATCATAGGTTGCGTCACTGTCAAACACGATCAGCCCCGGTTCGTGGCGGTAGCTGACCGCATCTGCGGGCAGTTCAAAGCTGTCGATTGCCGTGTACAGGCTCAGGTGCTCGAGTTTAGCCAGGGCATCCTGCGCGTCGCCGGTGATTGTCGGTGGGGTGGCGCCTGCAACGTCGGCCTGTGCCGCAGCTGCTTCGGCGTAGTCAAGGATGGCCAGCGTGGCCTCAGCCTGCTGATCGAGCACGTAGGAGTCATTGAGCCGGCCGGCGCTGACCATGAATTTGTTCATGCGGGTCAGAGAGAGCACTGCTTCCTCCTGGCTGACCTCGCCACTCAGCTCAACAATTCCTGCAGCCCGGTTCTCAAGACCGATGCGGTCAAAAACGGTGCGCCGGTGCGTAACCTCCTCGCCGCCCGGAGCTATGAAGGTGTACTCCAGCCATTGCGCCGTCAACGTCACGAACTCAGACGGATCATCTTCACCCGCCAGTGCCCCGGCCGCTTCCCCAAACAGGCCACCCATCGTCTGGAACACACCGGCAGCCGGTGCGGCGGTGAATCCCGACTCGGCACTGCTGCCGTTGGCATCGAACGATTGCGACCCGGCGGCCAGTTCGCCGTTGAACACGGGATGGAAGAATGTCGTCCCATCCAGCATTTCCGCTACGCTCAGACCCTCCTCCGCTCCGTCGGGAATGTTCACGTATGACAGCGGCACGCCGGTCAGGTTGGCTACGGGGCGCTCCCATGCTTCGGTGACCGGACGCACTTCGAGTTCATCACCCAGTCGCTGCTCGATCAGCACCTGGAACCGGAACCGGTGCTGCAGCTCTTCCGGAATGCCACCGTCAAGATGACTGTGCGCCACAAGTTCCGTCAGCGACTCAGGCGGACTGCCGAAAGCAACGTGCGCGGATTCCCAGTCGTCCGATTCACTCATCCGGTACTCGACCCAGGCGTAATCCGTGGCTTCCTGCAGCAGTTCAGCACTGTCAGTTGACGGCAACTCCACGCCCGCCGCAGCCAGTTCCTGCCTGAGGAATGCTGCCGTCCGGTCAGTCTCAGCCAGCAGGCGGGATGCTTCATCCTCGGCCAGCTCGGCCATGTCCTGGAGTGCAGACTCATCGAATCCGACAGGCAGCCGCTCCACAAGCTCCGCCAGATCAGCTTCAGTGCGCTCCTGCTGGCCGATTTCCGCAAGCAGCATTGCAGCCTGCTCCCCGTCCAGTTCACCGATTGCGATTCTGGCTTCATAACCGGCGTTGTTGAGCAGGTTTGCCAGCAGCAGGGCCTGGTCATATGCGTTGCCGGCACCATCGATGAGCGTCCCCTGCTGACCGCGCATCACACCGCGGTACTGCTCGAAGGCGATGCGCTCCCGCACCGCCCCGATGATTCCCTCGGCATCTTCGAACGCCAGTTCGAATGAAAGCGCCTCGAAGTCAAAGGTTGTCCTGTCCAGATCCTGGCGCAGCTCACTGAACGCGCTGCGCAGTTCCGCCAGACCTTCAGATGCACCGGTGCCGCTTGCCTGGGCGAGTACGAACTGCGGGCCGCCGGGGCTGGCCAGCAAAAGCCCGGTTGCCACGATGGCCGTCAGCAGGCGCCGAAGACCTGGTTGTGTTCTGTCGTTCCTGTCGCTGGTCGAATCGTGCACGGCTAACCTCTCTCCCGCCAGGCAGAACATCCGGCCTGGCCCCTTCAACACACACGTTGCTGTCGTCTGAGATTAGCATCCTGGCCCGGAAACCGGCTTAATGAATTCTCAACTCACCCGGTTTCTCACAGGGGCGGCATCACTGCAACCCCCGACACAGGCGTCCGGTTCGCGCGGCCCGACGGCCTCCCGTGTGCCGGAGCTCAGTCCGACAGGGCTTCCAGGAAAACCGCTGCATTGAAGCGCAGCAGCTCCTGGTATGACTCGACTTCAGTCGCGCCGCCACCTTCGGGATCCAGCATGTAAAGCGGCAGGCCGGCCTCGGCAGCCACGACTTCGGCTGGCCTCGGTGAGAGCTGCCGCTCAGAGAAAATCGCGCGGGTTCCGCTTTGGGCAATCAGTTCAAGCGCGTACATGAGGTAATCGGGTGACGGTTCGCGGCCGGGAAACGGCTCGATCTCAACGAGAAGATCCAGTCCGTAACGATCCGCGAAGTACGGCCAGGCATCGTGGAACGG
>CAZPLV010000188.1:0-3957 GCA_964587295.1 uncultured bacterium | reverse complement strand
GGTACCAGAGTCCGGTTAGCAGCAGGCCCGCGCGCACCACGAAACTGATAAGCAGCAGACTGCGGTTGCCGGTGGCGGTCACCTGCCGTACCGTCCACCACAGGCCCCACAGGTACAGGCCACCCAGAATCATGCCGCCCGCCAGGGTCAGTCCGATGAGGAGCCAGTCGAGGCTGTTCAGAAAATCATTCATCTTCAGACTCCTTGCGCACCCAGTACCAGGCGTTGGTCAGGCCTATGATCAGGCCCAGAAACATCAGCATGAGTGTCCACGAATACTGGCCTCCGTAGCGCCCGTCAATCCATACTCCCAGGCCCAGGCCCAGCAGTGTGGGAACCGAAACCGACCAGCCGACAATGCCGAACATTCCGAAGCCGTGGGCAATGCCGCGGTCGCCTTCGGCGCGGGCGCGTTCCTTGCGTTCTTCCTTGCGGCCCACGACGTCCGCCAGGTCGTCCCGGGTTTCATTCGGTCCCTCATCCGGTGGCATGTCAATCCCTCAGTTGCCCCACGCGCCTGAGAATCTCAGACTCCAGATGGATGAGTGCCGTACGGGCCTGCTTCTGGTTTTCGCTGCGGACCTTGAAACGTTCACGGACGGTTGCCTCGGCAGTACCAAGATCGCCGGCCACCACGGCACGCTGGCAGGCAGCGCGCACCTGGTCGCCCGTCTTGACCAGCAGACCGTGGTCCACGGCGGCAAAGACCTCACTGCCGTCCTGCAGGTGATAGGACAGCAGGCCCGGTACCAGCAGAGCGGCGATGTCGGCGTGTTGCCTGAGCATCGCAAAGGAACCGAAGTCAGACTCGGTGGCAATCCTCGTCACCTGTTCGTCAATCAGCACACCGGTGGGTACGGACAGCAGCAGCCTCACAGTCCGGCCTCCTTCAACGTGCCGATCATATAGAAGTCGCCCTCGGCTACATCGCTCAGTTCATCGTTCAGGATGCGTTCCGCATCGTCCAGGGCGGCCTCAAGCGGGACGGTGTGACCGGTCTGGCCGGTGAAGGCGGTCGTGACATGAAACGGCTGGGTCAGGTACCGCTCCAGGCGGCGGGCCCTGGAAACCATGCGCTGGTCGTCATCGCTCAGTTCCTCAAAACCCAGCATGGCGATGATGTCCTTTAAGTCCTCGTAAACTGCCAGCGTCGAGCGGATTTCACGTGCCAGGCGGGTGTGGCGTTCACCGACTATGTCCGGCGCGAGGAGGGCCGAGGTCGAGGTCAGTGGATCGATGGCGGGATAGAAACCCTGGCTCGCCCGCTGCCTTGACAGCACGACAGATGCCGACAGGTGCCCGAAAATGTGCACCACCGCCGGGTCAGTGAAGTCATCAGCGGGTACGTACACGGCCTGAACCGAGGTGATGGCGGCATTATCCGTGCTGGTGATCCGCTCCTGCAGCTCACCCAGTTCAGTTGACATGGTCGGCTGGTAACCCATCCGTGATGACAGCTGGCCCATCAGCCCCGACACTTCCGAGCCCGCCTGCACGAAGCGGAACACGTTGTCCATCAGCAGCAGCACGTCGCGGCCTTCTTCGTCACGGAAGTACTCGGCCATGGTGCTGGCCGTGTGCGGAACCCGGAAGCGCGCGCCGGGCGGTTCACTCATCTGGCCGAAAACCAGGACGGTGTCGGGCAGCACGCCTGCTTCCTCGACTTCACGCACCAGCTCCTCGGCCTCGCGGGAGCGTTCGCCGATGCCGCAGAACAGGCTCACGCCCTTGTGGCGGGTGGCCATGTTGCGGATCAGTTCGGTAATAAGTACGGTCTTGCCGACGCCGGCACCGCCGAACAGGCCCGCCTTGCCGCCGCGTTCAATGGGTGCCAGCAGGTCGACGGCCTTGATGCCGGTGGGCAGGATTTCTGAATCTACGGAGCGTGAGGCCAGCGGAACCGGTGGCCTCAGCAGTGGCAGGCTGGCGTTCGTTGTTACTTCGCCCTTGCCGTCGATGGGTTCGCCGAATATGTCGAATACGCGGCCACGCAGGTCCGGACCGACCGGAATCATCAGTTCACCACCATCAGCCGTAACAGGATCGCCGCGGGCCAGCCCGCTGGTGGAGGTAAAGGCCAGGCAGCGGACCAGGCTCTCACCACGCTGCTCAACCACTTCCAGGCGGACAGCGCCGTCTTTGCCGGCCGTGATCATCTCATGCAGCCGGGGTGCTTCCTGCGGAAAGCGCACGTCAACCACGCCGCCACGTATGGCGGTTACTGCTCCGGTAGTTGCGTCTGGCTTTTGCACTGGTGAAGACTCCGTTCCGGTACTGCCTGTTTTTCAATTTTACCGCACGGTTCTGTGACATTTGTCTGAAGCGCCGGGCGGGGCAAACCTGAAATCTGCAGTGTAGACTGGACTTCCAACCCATAAGAGCCAGTAGCTGAGCCTGAACATTCGTTGTGATGGGTGTTCTGGTGGGGCTACTGGCTTCTCGTGGCCTCAGGGTGTGCCCATGTAATCTGAGTTGATTGCATTCTAATTGCCGGTGGTGTTGTGGTAGGGTGTGGGCATGTACATTGATATTGTCCCCAACCGGTCGAGTCCGCCGGCGATTCTTTTGCGGGAGTCTTATCGGGAGGATGGCAAGGTCAAGAAACGAACGGTTGTGAACCTGTCGAAGGTGCTCACAGTGGAGCAGGCTGAAGTGATGAAGCTGGTCCTGAAGGACGTGCCGCTGGTGCCAGCTGATGTGTTTGAGGTGACTGCTTCCCGCTCGCATGGCGCGGTGAATGCGGCGTTGACTGCGATGAAGAAACTGGACGTGGGTGGTTTGCTTGGTGCGCGTGCCAGCAGGGAGCGCTCCCTGGTGCTGCTGATGATTGCCATGCGCATTCTGAAGCCGGGAACGAAACTGGCGATGACCAGGATGTGGGGCAACACCACCCTGCTGGATGAACTGGGTTTACCGGCGGATACTGATGAGAATGACCTTTACGCCGCAATGGACTGGCTGATTGCACGTAAGGACCGGATTGAACAGAAGCTAGCCAGCAGACACCTCAGCAATGGCGACATGGCACTGTTTGACATGACCAGCTCTTACGTTGAAGGCAGTTCCAGTCAGCTGGCGGAATTCGGTTACAGCCGGGATAAGAAGCGTGGTAAGGCACAGATCAACTGGGGTTTACTGACTGATTCAGCTGGCCGGCCAGTAGCCCTGGAGGTGCTGCCCGGTAACGTGCGGGACAGTGCCACGCTGTTACCGCAAGTGCAGAAACTACGGGAACGTTTTCAGCTTGAGAAGTTCACGATTGTGGGTGACCGGGGCATGATCACCGGCAAACACATCGAAAACCTGCAGGATGAAGCTGGTGTTGACTGGATTACTGCCCTGGCTTCCAGCAGCATCCGGCCACTGGTCCGTTCGGGTGTGATTCAGCAGAGTCTGTTTGAGGAAACCAACCTGTTTGAACTGGAGCATGCTGATTACCCTGGTGAGCGGCTGGTTGCCTGCCGTAATCCGGTGCTGGGCCGTAAACGCGCTCACGTGCGCACTGAACTCATAACTGCCACCGTTAAGGAACTGGAGAAAGTCCAGAAGCTCGTAACCAGTGGCAAACTCAAGGATGCCGGCAAGATCGGTGTTCGGGTCGGCCGGGTCGTGAACAACCGCAAAATGCAGAAACACTTCAACCTGACCATTAATACTGGCGTGTTCGAGTTTGAAGTGAACCAGGACAGCGTGAACGAGGAAGCGGCTCTGGATGGAATCTATGTCATCCGCACCAGCGTGAGCAAAGAAACAATGACTGCCGCCGAGACTGTAATCGCGTATAAGAACCTCACCAGGATAGAGCGGGCGTTCAGGACCAGCAAAAGCCTGGAACTGCAAGTACGGCCGATTCATCACTGGCTTGATGACCGCGTGAAAGCCCACCTTTTCATCTGCATGCTCGCCTACTACGTCAGGTGGCACATGCAGGAAGCCTGGAGCAGCATCACCTTCCAG
>CAZPLV010000187.1:0-4039 GCA_964587295.1 uncultured bacterium | reverse complement strand
CAGTTCAAGGAGCCGGAATGTGACTTCACTGGCGTTCTCACGCGCTTCCTGGCTACGGTCCGCTGCGACACGCCAGCTGAGGATGATGCGTTCAGGCGGCTGCCAGTCACGTACTTCACCCCAACTGGACTTCTGGCCGTCTGCGTCAATTTCGAACCATTCGCCACCCGCAAGATGGTCGATGGAAGCACCGGCGAACCGCTCGCCGCTGAACGTGAACTCCACTGGCCACCAGTCAGCCAGTTCACGGGTAAGGACTTCAAAAACATGGGTCCTGGGGGCAGCTATCTCAAGTGACAGTCTGATTGGTTCGGTATTCATGCCTCCACCGCCTTCCCGCACACATGGGCGTGTGTCAGCCGGAGCATAGGAGTTCACACCGGTTCAGGACAGGAGCGCAGGCTGCAGGATAATCATAAGGGGGAACCGGAACTGAAGCGGATCAGAGAGCCGCGGTTGCTTTCGCGGACGAAAGCCCTGAAACTCTCGCTGTCCACATGATCGACCGGCCCCGTAACCGTCAGGCTGAGACGGTAGTTTGCGAGCTTCTGGGTGAGCTCACCGAACAGGCCTGAACGCAGGTCCAGAAACGCCGGATCGAGCTGGTCGACTGCGATGACGATTTCTTCAGCACCACCGAAGCTGGCATTGCCGATCAGGTCGATGATGTCGCGTTCGGTCCTGATCACCAGGTCGGCCGGAAGCCGGGCAACCGGGCCGGAATCCTGTGCTTCGAACTCCAGCTCCATGCGTTCAGCCGGACCACTCATTGCGCCAGGGCAGCCACATGGCTTCCTCGCTCGGCAGCGGATGACCGTTCACTTTCAGCGCGAGGAGCAGCTGACCGCGGTGGTGCGAGTCATGCACGACTATGTGCAGCAGCACAGCGTCGGCGCTCAGGTGCGGAGCGTCTCCCGTTTCGCCTTCCGGGACAGCTTGGGCGGCCTCGAGGGCGGCGTCACGGCCTTCACGGAAGTGGGCGCGGAACTTCTCGAGGTCGGTTTCCGGCTCGAATTCGTCACCGTCAGAAATCCGGTACAGGCGCGTTGTTTTGCGGAGCTGCCCGGGAGCGAGGAAGCTGACCCAGTACTCAACCGTGCCGGAAATCTCGGCCAGGTGGCCGGCCACGCTCATGCCGCCACCTGGTGTGTGCGCCTCGAGCATGTCCTGGCTCAGGTGCTGCAGCAGGTTCTCGTTCACCTGGTTGTTTGCGTTCCATAAGTCAATAACTGCCTGTGAGACTGCCATGCTCCACCTCCCGTGGATTGCGCGTCATGCAGAATTACCTGCGTCTGTCGACCAGTATCAGTCCAAGAGCCATGAGCACGATGATGAACAGTGCCAGGACGCCGTACAGGCTGGCCAGCTGGCTCCAGCCGTAGTCGTAGTAAATGATGCCTTTCAGCGCATCCAGTGCATAGCGGATCGGCACAAAACGCGACAGGGTGAGCAGGAGCTGGTTGCTCACAATCTCGATGGGCCAGTACGCACCGCCAAGCATTGCCGAGCTGACAGCCACGATCGGGATGAGTACACTCAGCTGTTGCGTGTTCTTCACCAGGCCGGCGAGGAACAGCCCCAGCGCAACGACTGCCAGGGTGAACAGCGCAATGGTCACGAAAACGCCAGGCCAGTTCTGACCCAGGTCGA
The DNA here is from genome assembly GCA_964587295.1 of uncultured bacterium. Taxonomy (GTDB): domain Bacteria; phylum Deinococcota; class Deinococci; order Deinococcales; family Trueperaceae; genus CALDPK01. The sequence goes on along the minus strand of CAZPLV010000187.1, from coordinate 2,389 downwards.
CGCCGAACACCAGGTTGAACAGCAGGAACACGATCAGGATCTGCACGAGTCCGAGCAGGAAGCTGAAGATCAGATGGCCTGAGTACATGGCCCCGCGCGGGGTTGCTGACTGAATCACCCGGTCCCATACGCCCAGGCGCCGGTCCTCAAGCAGATTTGACACGGAGAACATCGCTGTGAATGTTGCGAAAAACAGGCCCATGCCAATAAGCGTGTGCACGCGCATGTCGTAGGCGAAAGCAGCTTCGGTGGCTGCTTCGGCCGCCCGGACGGTCATCGCGGGCGACTCCAGGCGTTCGCGGACGGTGTCACGCAGCTCAGCCAGATCGGCTTCAGCCGAGGAAGCGCGCAGGGCCAGTTCCTGCCTGTAGCGGGCGCCGACGAATGCAGCCAGTCGTTCAGCCTCGGTATCACCGCTGGCGGCCAGCACCACAAAATCCTCAGGCTGCAACCGTACTGCCAGGCCCGTTTCGCTGCTCTGAAGGGCCAGCAGGGTGGGCTCCTCTTCGGCAATTTCAAAGTTGTACGTGTCAGAGCCTTCCAGCAGTTCTAGCCACAGTTCAACTTCCGCCTGCGGCATGTCCTGGTCCGGCAGAACAGCAACTGTCAGCCGGTCAAAGCTTTGCCCGCCAATGAACAGCGTCATCATGACGGACAGGCCCGTCATTATCAGCACCGCAACCGGATTGCGCCGCAACTGGATCCACTGGGCGCGGATGATCGTGAACATCAGGTGCTCCTCGTGCGTGGAAAGACTGTCAGCGCCGCCAGCATGCATAGCACTGCGATGACTGCAAGCTTCACAATGCCGAAGCTCCACACTGCGGTGTCAAGCCCGTGGGCAGCGTCGAGCAGCGCAGTGAGTGCTGCACCGTTTGGCGTCCATTCCCCGATACGGGAAAACAGTGACGTCCCATCACCGAGTGGCAGGAAACTGCCACCCAGCAGCGCAAACACAAACACGATGACGGAGTTGAACGCATCCGCCAGGCCCTTGTTGGCTGTGCGTACAACCACAGCGGTCACGAGAGCGGCCATCGCTCCCACTGCCAGTGCCATGGCTGCGGAAATCAGACTTGCCTTCAGCCAGAAATCAGCTGGCTGCCCGCGCAGGGCACCGAACAGGATGTTGGCAACAATCATCAGGATCATGATCTGAACGAACCCGATTATGGCTGCGGCGAGTGCCTTGCTGATCAGGAAGTTGACCGGCCTTGCATTCGTGATGATGATGCGGTCGAAACTGAGGTTGTCCAGCTCAAGGTAGGCGCGGCCGGCGCTGCTGCCAACCAGGTAAAGCATGAACATGACCGCCATCCCGAATGCGTAGTAGGCGAAGGCCGGCACTTCACGCTGCCCGCCGGCAAGGCGCTCAACAGTAGCGGTGACCGCAGGCGTGTCCGCGGCGCCAATTGCCGGTATCTCACCGCGTTCACTGGCCAGCTGCTGCAGCACCGTCTGGATGCTGAACTCGGTAGCGAAACCCTGCAGCAGATCCCGCACGATTGAAGCCCGCAACGGAGCATCATCGCTGAGCTGCAGCAGTAGTGCAGCGCTGTCGCCCTCAGCCAGCAGCATCCGTGAATACAAGGCTGCGCTGAATCCCGCGGGTACGGTGACAACAGCGTGCAGCTCACCGGATCCGAGCTGCGCGGCAGCCTCTTCAGGGCTCAGGTGCCGCACAGTCATGATCTCAGCGAGTCCCTCGCTCAGCAGGAACTCGTCAAGTATGACCAGCGGGTTGAACGACTGGCTGCCCAGCAGCATTCCGGCGCGTTCAATGGCCGTCACTTCACTGTCAGCGAGTTGCTGCCGGAACTGGCTGCGGCCAAGGCCGATGTCATCCTCAATAACGAGTCCGGCTTCTATGTGAACAGGGGGGCCGCTTGGACCGCCACTGCCGAGAAGACTGCCAAGGGCGAAACCCAGAATGGCAATCAGCACCAGCGGCATCCCCAGCAGAAGCAGCAGTTCAGCGGGGTCACGCAGGACCAGCTTGAGATCCTTCTTCAGGAAAGTCAGCATTATCAGTCGCGCAACGTGCGGCCCGTGAGATGCAGGAACACGTCCTCTAGGCTCGGCCGTTCCAGGTTAAGTCCGGCCAGACTCACACCGGAAGCCTCCGTGGCGCGGATCACCTCAGGCAGCAGATTCTGACCGCTGCCGGCGATAAGTCGCACCTGACCACCATCAGTGGTAGTGACGCTGCGGACGTTGCTCAGGCCTTCCAGCCTTTCAGGCAGGCCAGCAAGTGGTCCGTCAATCTGCAGCTGAATGGTCGTCTCATCCGATATGAGGTCCTTCAGTTCCGTCTTCGTGCCCTGGGCAATGATTTCACCGTGATCGATCACGTAAATGTAGTCGCACAGCTGCTCGACTTCTTCCATGT
>CAZPLV010000186.1:0-4046 GCA_964587295.1 uncultured bacterium | reverse complement strand
GAGTGTGGTCGCAAACGGCCTGAGTGTGGCGGGCGGCAGCTCGTTGAGGATGATGCGCACCCGCTGTGCCCGGACGGGTACGTTCGCTCCGATCAGCTTCTCTGCACTGAGCACGTAGGCCAGGTCATGGGCAAAGCCGTTTACGTAGTCCATCCGGTTCGAGTAGGTGACGCACTGCTGGTAGGTGCGGTGCTCCATCGTCTTCTCGAAACCGGTGTGCAGGTAGCCGATCTGTGGCTTGATGGCGACGATGCGTTCACCATCCAGGTCAACAACCAGCCTGAGCACGCCGTGCGTGGACGGGTGCTGCGGACCGACGTTGATGCGCATGTACTGCGTCTGGAACTCGCCGTGAGTCTGCTGCAGTTCGTTCGTACGGTCGAGCTCGCGGTTCATCGTTCAGCCTCGTCTTCGGGCAGCTTGAAGCGGTCGCTGCTGACGACACCTTTGCGGGCACCGCCCTTCCAGCCGGTCAGTCCGCGGTTCAGTCCGGCCAGGCCGGCACGGAACGAAGGCGGATCCAGGAAACGGCCGTCATTGAACAGCGTGGGCGTCTCGCCCAGCGGGAAGTCCTTGCGGTGCGGATGGCCGATCAGGTCCTCGGGGGTCAGCAGCTTGCGCAGGTCCGGGTGGCCGTTGAAGACGACACCGAACATGTCATACACCTCGCGCTCCATGAAGTTGGCTCCGCTCCACAGGCTGGTGATCGTGGGCAGGCTCTCGCCGTCATCAAGATGCACCCTCAGGTAATGCCTGGCACTGCCGTCAACCTTCGTGAAGGCGTAGGTGACACTGAACCGTTTGCCCTGATGGCGGGGATATGCGAGCCAGTCAATTCCGAAGATGTCAGACAGCATTTCAAAGCCGTCATCCTTCAGCTGCGCTGCCCGGTGCACGATGTCAGCTGCCGTGACCTCTTCGAGCCGGTCAGTGGCAGTGAGCAGCAGTTCTGCAGTCATCCTGCCCAGCCTTCAACCATGGGGAGCTGAACGCCGCGGTCATCAAACACTTCACCGCGGACCTTTTTCTGAAGCTGCTGCACGGCATAAATCAGCGCTTCGGGGCGAGGCGGGCAGCCGGGCACGAACACGTCGACGGGAACGACCGAATTCACGTTCTGCACGATTGCGTAGTTATTGAACATTCCGCCCGACGAGGCGCAGGCGCCCATGGAGATGACCCATTTGGGATCGGGCATCTGCTCGTAAACGCGGCGCAGCACCGGAGCCATCTTGCGGGAAAGGCGGCCGGCGACAATCATGACGTCCGCCTGGCGCGGGCTGGCGCGGAACACTTCCGACCCGAAACGGGACAGGTCGTGTCTGGTGTCCGTCGCGGCCATCATCTCGATCGCACAGCAGGCCAGGCCGAACGTGACCGGCCAGAGGCTGTTGCTGCGACCCCAGGCGACGAGTTTGGTCAGGTTGGTGAACAGGATGCCTTCGGATTCAAGCTCCTGCCAGTCTTTCTCGAACAGTTCCTTCAGGCTCATTGTGCAGCACTCACTTCCATCTGAGGACTCCCTTGCGGAGGATGTAGACGTAGCCCACGGCCAGGACGGCCACGAAAATGATGGCGTTGGCGAACAGGAACTGGGGCGCTTCCTTGAACTTGACGGCCAGCGGATAGAAAAATGCCGCCTCTAGGTCAAAGATGATGAAAATCATGGCCACCAGGTAAAAGTGGACCGGGAAGCGCTCCCGGGCGTTGCCCAGCGCCGGAATGCCTGACTCATAGGCCGCGAGCTTGTCGGGGTTCGGCTTTTTCGGTCCCAGCAGCAGGCCGACGCCAAGCGCTGCAACGCCGATGCCCCCCGCCACCAGGAACATGATCAATACGTGTTCGTACAAAGCAGCGACTCCTTCGCAACTCCGGGAATGCGTCTTAAGGTGTGTGAGTCCATGACGCCCCGGAGGTCTTGTGCGTCATTTCACAACCTGGTGGCGACATTGTATCACCGGGCATATCGGCCAACAAGGCACAAAACCCGACTGACACGCTATGAATTGAGTTTTGCCGCACTGGCCGATGCGGGTAATAATCGGCCTCAGTGAATGACAACCGTTTCACAATCCGACCCTACCGCCACACCGACCTGGATGCCCTGTACCTGATCTGCCTGCAGACGGCAGCCTCAGGCGAGGACGGCAGCGAACTGTACCGCCGCGCTCCCCGCTCGGTCGGCGATTACTACGCCGCCCCTTACGCAGCGTTCGCTCCGAATCTCGTCTTCATGCTTGAGGACGACGCAGGTGCCTGCGGTTACGTGCTTGGGGTTGCTGACACGGCTGCCTTTGAAGACTGGTTCGAGGCAGAGTGGTTTCCACTGATGCAGGACCGTTATGCCTGGCCTGCCGGTGATCCGGCCGACCTGAGCGCCGCAGAGCGGCTCATCCGGCGCTTCCACCGGCCATTGCAGAGGGAGTCCCCTGCTGTAGTAGCCGAATATCCCGCCCACCTGCACATCGACCTGCTTGGCCGCGCCCAGGGCCAGGGCATGGGCCCGCAAATGATGCAGCACTTTCTGGACGCATTGCGCGCACAGGGAGTACCCGGCGTGCACTTGGGTCTGGGACTTCGTAACCACCGGGCACTGCGCTTTTATGAACGGCTCGGCTTCAGCGAGCTCGAACTGCGCGGCGACCCACCCAATTCAATGCTGATGGGACTGAAGCTCGACTGACTGCCCCTGCATATATAAAGGTGTGGCCCTCAGCAACCATGATTGCTTGAGGGCCACACCTTTATATGGATGGCCTTGCGGCCGGTTTCAGAACTCAGGCGTCGCTGATTTCAATCTTGCGGGCCTTCGCTTCGTCGCTGCGCGGGATGCTCAGGGTGAGCAGACCGGCATTGACGGTTGCGGTGATTGCATCAGTATCAAGCCCGCGGGGCAGCCGGACAGTGCGGCTGAATGAACCGCTCGGCAGCGAACGCAGCAAGTAGCGGCGCTCTTCGCCCTCGGCGGCCTCGTCTTCCTTCAGCTCGCCAGTGACGGTCAGACGGCGGCCCTCAACATCGACATCGATGTCGGCAGCTGTCAGACCAGGCACGGCCATTTTCATGACCAGGCCTTCGCCGGTCACGTACAGGTCAATGCCTGTTTCAGCGGAGCCGGTGACGAAGGAGTCGGAGAATCTGGCGAGCCGATCATTATGCAGCGAACGGCGGTAGGGGTGATCAGTGAACATTGAAGTGCGAATCGGATACATGTTTCCTCCAAAGAAAAGTTGAATTGCTTAAACCTCAACGGCAGCTCAGCTTAGCCGCCTGTACCAAAAGCATACTACCTGAGTCTATCTGTGTCAAGTTTGCTTATGCTTGCTATGCATTGTGCACCGCGGCCGGCGGAGAGTCGGGTGTGGCCGACAGTCAGCAGGCACCCCAGCAACTAGCATTCAGATGTACGAGAGGAGCAGCACATGGCAAACCTTATGGTTCTTAAATTCAACGGGCCCGACCGGGCCGAGGAAGCACTCGCCAGCCTCGAGGAACTGCGCAAGCAGCACGTGATCAGCATCCAGGATGCGGCCGTGGTCAGCTGGCCCGAAGGCCGGCGCGCACCGCGTACCCGCCAGGCAATCAACACCACCGGCGTTGGCGCCCTGGGCGGCACATTCTGGGGCATGCTGGTCGGCTTCATCTTCCTGGTGCCGCTGATCGGAGCCGTGGTGGGCGCCGCAGCCGGCGCGATTTCGGGGGCGCTGACCGACATCGGCATCGACGACAACTTCATCAAGGATGTACGTGAACGGGTACAGCCGGGCACTTCCGCACTGTTCCTGCTCTCCTCAACCGATGCGCCCGACCGCGTGGCAGAGCACCTGCGGCAGTTCGATCCGGTACTCGCCAGCACCAACCTTTCCAGGGCTGAAGAGGACAACCTCCGGGAACTGTTTGCGGACTGAGTACATACAGGTCAACAAAAGCTTGACGGCCGTCCCCTTGCACACCTATACTTATCAAGCTGTGTTTTTGAGGCACGGCGGCCAGGCCCCTTCGACTAGCGGTTAGGTCACAACCCTTTCAAGGTTGCGGCACGAGTT
>CAZPLV010000185.1:0-4123 GCA_964587295.1 uncultured bacterium | reverse complement strand
CGCCCGGCAACAGGCCGAACACCTGGCATTCAAACGGATCGGTGCCGGTACACAGTTCGTTGATTGAATCGCCGACGGAAGCGCGGACGGCCCTGACCCGGTCCTGGCCGATCAGGGCGTTACCGGTCAGGGTCGCTGACTCCGTGTCGCGGCCGACCCGCTGCGGCCAGCTGATTCCCTGAAGCATGGGAGCGCCGGGCACCATGATGTTCTCGGCTGTGGCAATCTCACGCAGAATCCCCTCCAGCCCCGGTTCGCTGCCTCGCTCCTCGAACAGGGCAGGGTCCATGTACCAGCGGATCTCCACACCCATGCGGTTGGGTATGCGGCTGAACCTCACGTCGAGACGGGAACGGTCATCGCTCAGCCGGACCTGGGGCAGGTCGGGATTGTCGAAGCGGTAGACGACGGCGTCATAGGGGAAGGCCATCGGGCCGGGAGCCTGAACGCTCAGTCTGTAGCCGTTGACCTCAACATTGCGTCTGCCGAATATTTCCCAGTACCATTCGACCGTGTCGCTGAAGTGGCTCATGGTGCCGTGAAGTTCGTACTGGAACAGCACGCGTCCCTGGGTTCTGCGCGAGTTGTAGCGCACCACCAGTTCGGTGCCATTGGGGTTGTCCTCGCACGCCTGGCTGAATGCCGTTGCCTGGCCGGGGAAGTCAACGGCGCCTGAGGCGGGATCCAGCAGCACGCGCTGGCCCGGATCGTGATCGATGCAGATGAACGCCTCGCCGAAGTCATCGTCGCCGGTGGCGTGGAGGGTACGTTCATCACGTACCAGAACGGTGCCATCGGCCTGGATGGTCACTTCCTGACTTACGTCCTGCCAGTAAATCCTGGCATTTGCGAGTGACGTCAGCAGCAGAATGCAGATGAACGGCAGTATTCTCATGTGTCCTCCGGCTGGCCACGGCAGGACGGACCGCCGCGGCATGGTTGATTGCTGAATGATAGCGCCGGTCCGTCAAACGGCCGTCAACTGCACCAGGTCAGTCTGTGTCGGTGAAAGCGCGTCCGGTGATTTCACCGGCGGAGCCGAGCGGCCCCAGATTCTGGCCGGCCACGCTTACGGACACTCCGGCTGCATTGCCGGCGCGCACGAACACCGGCAGGTCAAATGTGTACTCCTGGCCGCTCTGGGCAGTCGTATACACGTGCGGGGTGCCCTCACGGGCAGTGCCCGGATATATCTCAAGCCACGACTCATCCGTGACACTGACCGTTATCGTGCCGGCTGCCGCGACAGCCTCGGTTGCCGGAGCGCCCTCGGCCGATTCTTGCTCCGGCGGATCCTGTGCTTCCTGCAATACGAAACTGATGTTGCGGTCGAAGGTCATGTCGAGTGACGTTTCCTGCGGTTCGAAGCCTTCGAGTTCGACCCGGATGAGCCGGGAATCGCGGGCTGTGACGGGAGCAAGGCTGATGGGGGTGAGGCCCTCGAGGGGGAAGGAATCCACCAGTACCCGGGCTCCGGCGGGTTCCGTACTGACCGAGAGGCGAACCGTGGTGGCCGTGAGCGGCCCCGCTTCCGGTTCTTCCGACTCGCTTTCGGTGATGACAGGATCAGTCGGCGGCTGTTCCGTGACGGTTCCGGGCCTGAACAGTGTGGAGTTGAAACCCCATACCGCCAGACCAACGACCAGCAGCACCAGTATCAGGCTGGGAAGCCAGGTGCCGAAACCCGGGCGACGCCCAGGAGGACGCGGGCTGCGGTCCCGGACGGCCGCCGGGTCTGACCGCTCCGCTGCAGGAATGGCGGCAGCGGCACCTGCGGCCGGCCGGCGCCGGTCTGCGTCAGCGCTCTCACGCTGCGGGTCGGCCGCGGCAACCTCGGCGGAATACATCTCAAGTGCGACCCGCTGGTCCAGGCCGACTGCCTGGGCAAACAGCCGCACGAAATTGCGCACGTATACCGGTTCAGGCAGATCCGCGAAGCGGCTCTCCTCAAGTGCTTCCAGATAGTCACGCCTGACGGAGGTGCTGCGGCTGACCTCGGACAGATCGAGCCCCCCTGATTCCCGGGCCGCCCGGAGCATCTCGCCCAGGCTGTGACCCTGGGGCTGTGGCGGCTCGTCGCGGTTCCCGTCCGGCATCAGTGGCTTTCCGTGCGGGACAACGCGGCCGCGATGCGGGCGCCGAGTGCGGCATTCTCACGCAGCAGCCGCATGTTCACGCTCACGGTGCGGCCGTCGGACAGTTTTGCAATGCGGTCAAGCATCCAGGGGGTGGCGTCCTTGCCGCTGATTCCGGCTGCAGCTGCCTCGGCGTCTGCCTGCTGGCGGATCCGGTCGAGTTCTGCCGGGTCCATGCCTTCGCTGACAGGGTTGCTGACCAGCATGCCGCCCGGTATGTCAAGCTGCTGCTGGCTGTTCCAGATGGCGGCGAATTCGTCTTCTGATTCGGCCCGTGCCGGCAGCGGGTGATCCGTCAGTGGCAGGTGGAAGCCGGCCAGTCTGTCGGAGCGGAAGCCGACGACGCTGACACCGAGAGTTTCGAGACGCTGGAGTGTCGCCGGGACGTTGAGGATGCTCTTGGGTCCCGCGCACACGGTGATTACCGGGTAGCGCGACAAGGCAACCAGGTCAGTGGATTCGTCAAACTCCTGCGGGTGCACACCGCCTATGCCGCCGGTGGCGAAAACTTTTATTCCGACGCGGGCAGCGAGGTGCAGGGTGCTGGCAACAGTGGTGCCGGCACTGCGTCCCTGCTGCATGATTGCTGCAAGATTCCAGAGGCTGGCCTTGTCGGCATCAGTCTGTGAGAGTACTTCTGTCTCGGACTCACTGAGACCTATGACGGCTTCGCCGTCCAATATTCCCAGGGTGGCTGGTTCTGCACCGTTTGCCCTGATCTCTGCCTCGACGCTGCGCGCCAGCTCCAGGTTGGTTGGCCTGGGCAGACCGTGAGTGATCACGGTGGACTCAAGTGCGACTACAGGCCGCTTCTCCTGCAGTGCCGCTGCGATGCGGGGAGCGATTCTGATGTTCACCCGGCAATGATAACGCACACCATGATGAGTATCGGAACTGCCCGGGGAACGGGCGCACGGGGTGGTACTCTTCATTACGTGGAAACGCCCGACCTGCAGACTGTCGCCCCTTATTTGCAGCAGATTTCCTTCGGCGCGCTGGCAGGTTTTGCCAGCGGCTATGCGCTGAAGAAAGTCGGCAAGGTGGTTGCCATAATAATCGGGCTTCTGTTCGTTGCACTGCAGCTGCTGGCGTATTACGGAATCGTTGAGATCAACTGGGGTGTCGTGCAGGGCCATGTCGATCCTTTGCTTGAGCCTGAGTCGCTCGGTGGCATGTGGAGCAACCTGGTCGAGCTGCTCACTTACAACATCACTTTTGCCGCCGCTTTTGTCCCGGGGCTGCTGATAGGCCTCAGGCGGGGCTGACGCGCTCGCTCCGGATTACCTGAGTCTGGTGCACTCAGGGTAGTTGACAATTCCTGGTCTGCTGGTTAGCATGTCCTCAGTTGGCAGTCGCTCATGGTGACTGCCAAGATTCTGCAGTAAACCCTGATCAAATGGAGGAGTTACATGGCTAACAGTGACGTAAAACTCAGGCCCCTGGGTGACAAGGTGATCGTCGAGATTGTTGACGAGCCGCAGACCACGGCCAGTGGTCTGTTCGTGCCGGATACCGCCAAGGAAAAGAGCCAGCGCGGCAAGGTCCTGGCGGCAGGCCCGGGCAAGCTGCTCGACAATGGCCAGCGTGAAGAAATGGACCTCAATGTCGGCGACACCGTCCTTTTCGCCAAGTACGGCGGCACCGAACTGAACTCTGGCGGCAAGGATCTGATGATCCTCAGCCTCCGCGACATTCACGCAGTCGTCCTCGACTGACAACCGCACCAACTCAGAACAGAAAAGAAAACAGGAGTAATACATGGCCAAAGATCTGACTTTCAAGGAAGATGCACGCCGCGGACTTGAACGCGGTGTCAACGCTGTAGCAAACGCCGTCAAGGTGACCCTCGGCCCGAAGGGCCGCAATGTCGTGCTCGAGAAGAAGTTCGGCTCCCCGACCATCACCAAGGACGGTGTCACTGTCGCCCGTGACGTCGAACTGTCCGACAGCCTCGAGAACATCGGCGCCAAGCTGCTCATCGAAATCGC
>CAZPLV010000184.1:0-4132 GCA_964587295.1 uncultured bacterium | reverse complement strand
CTGGCGGCGCCGGTGAAGCACCGCTCATCTGGTCCGGCGGCATGGCCTGGATCGCCGATTACCCTGACCCCAACAACTTCTACTGGCCCATCCTGGCCTGCGCCAGCAACATCCCAGGTGGCTGGAACTGGTCGAAGTACTGCGATGAGAGCCTCGAAGCCCGCGCGACCGAGGCTGACACCATGGCCCGTGAGGACCAGCTCGAAGAGCGTGCTGCAGCATGGCGCGACATCTTCGTGGAAATCCACCGCGACGCTGCACCGTGGGTACCGGTGTTCCACGAGCTGCAGGTCAGCATGCACTCCGCACGCGTGACCGGCCCGGCCGAGATCTTCGTGGACCCCATGCACATCCCGGTTCACTACGAATATATCCGCCTGGCTGACTGAGTCCGCCAACTGGATTGTCAATTGATAAGTGGGAGCAGGCCATCAGCCTGCTCCCACTTCATTCAGGCGTCACCGAGCGGAACCAGCAGGCTGTGGAGGTCGGGGAGCTCGCACTCGCCGTCCGCGGCCGGCACACCCAGCGGTTGCAGCAGGCCTCCGCAATCTTCGACATACACTTCCGCCCATGACCGTGTAAAAATCGGATACCCGCTCTCCTCACGCTCAATTTCTGCTTCCGGATCGATCAGCAACTCAACGAGGCATGAATGCACCAATGATGCGAGTGAGCGAGCCTGAGCCGAACGGACATCAGCTCCCGCAAGATTCTGCACATCCCGATATTCACCTGCGACGAAGCTGGTGTGGAGATCAATCCTGCAATCGCCGGCTTCAGGATTGGAGGAGGCGACGGCAGGTACATTCATTTCCTCCGGTGCCCACCTTATGTGTTCTTCAAATTCGTCGACTATCCGGTACTGAACCCCGATGCCCATGATCTCCGCACTCCACTCCTGCAGCTCAGGATCCAGCGGTATCGCCCGCGGCACTGCCTCCGCTGCAGCTGATTCTGCTGCCGGCACGCACGCCGCCAGGGCCAGAAGCGCCAAACCAGCCGCCAGCACCACGAAACTACGTAATCCCAAAGCGTCTTTCTTCATCGATGCACCTCCCGAAACTGAGTTCGGTCTGAAAGTGAAGCAGGCAGTTGCTCAGATGCACCTGCCATCAGTCCGTGTATGCAGCTGGCCAGCTGCACGTCGTGGCTTCCTCCCTTCATGGGTGACCCTGCAAACCGGGCAGCCTGCTGGCCCCCGCGCAAGGATGCCGAGTGATTCAGGGATTCTAAGTCTCAGGGCGTAAGCGGAGCGTAAATGATGCGCAGTGCGGCTTCATCTTTCGGTGCTGCCTGTGCAGGTAACAGATGGCCGTCACGCCCAGGAGTCGGCCCCGTGCAGGATTTCGCTGGTCATGTCATCCAGAAACCGGATTACCGCCTCGCGTTCCTCAGGCGTCAGGCGCGCTGCCGCATGGAAGCGGCGGGCCTGCTGCCGCCCCACGGTGTTGAGCGCTGCCTCGTGCGTTTCGGTGGTGATACTGATTGCGAGTGCCCGCCGGTCGCTCGGATGCGGAGCGCGGGTGATGTGCCCGCCGCGTTCCAGTCTGTCCAGCAGTTTGGTGGTGGAAGCGGTTGAAATACCCAGATGGCTGGCTATGTCCCCGGGCGTGGCGATCTGGTCGCGATTACTCGTGGCGATCAGGAAGTGCAGTGCGCGCATGTCGTTGCGGTTCAGCTTCATGTAGCGCAGGGAAGCCTCAGTCAGAATCTGTTCGGCGTCGCGCAGCCTTCCCAGTGCAGCCATAAGCTCGCTGATCTGCAGGACTTCCGCTTCATCCATCCCGCTACGGTCGACGAGTCTGCCCTGCGGATCGCTCGACGCGAGATCATAAATGGTTGCCTTCTCAGTGCCGTTCCGGTCATCCGTCACAAATATACTTTACACCAACAACCCTTCATGCTACGTTGCTTGCTAGCCTAACTAGCTAGTGAGCTGGTTCGGAATCCAGGGGGCAAAAAGAATGACCACAAATCGAGCCGGAAACAAGGCCGCAAGCAAACAGTCACAAGGCAAATCCGGCGGCTGGGTACGCGTGCTGGTGCCAGCATTGCTCATTATCGGTTGGCTTACGGCTGCGGGAATCGGCGGACCTTACTTCGGCAGGGTCGCCGAAGTGTCCTCCAACGACCAGACCAGCTACCTGCCAGAATCCGCCGACGCGACAGTCGTCCAGGGACTGCTGGCCGAGTTCAGCGGCGCAGAGGCCGCACCGGCCATTATCGTTTTCGAAAGCGCGGAACCCATCAATGACGACGCTCGTGCCCAGCTGTCACAAGCACTGGCCGGACTGACCGAAATTGCCGGTGTTGCTCCGGACATGTCGCCGGCGATTCCCTCCGAGGACGGACTTGCCGCCCAGGCGTTCACGTTTGTGGACGCAGGCCCTGAAGCGAGTCAGACCGTTGCGCAGATGCGCGAATCGCTTCAGGCCAACATGCCCGACGGCATAACCCCATACGTCACCGGCCCGGCCGGCTTCATTGCCGATCTGACCGCCGGCTTCACGGGCATTGACGGCCTGCTGCTCGTGGTCACCCTGATTGCCGTGTTCATCATCCTGGTGTTCGTCTACCGCTCCCTGCTGCTGCCCATCGCGGTGCTCGCCACCAGCATGTCCGCCCTGACCGTGGCCCTTCTGGTGGTCTGGTGGCTGGCCAAGGCAGAAATTCTGCTGTTGAGCGGCCAGACCCAGGGCATCCTGTTCATTCTGGTTATCGGCGCTGCCACCGACTACTCCCTGCTGTACGTGGCCCGCTACCGCGAAGCACTGCGGGTCGAGCAGGACAAATGGGCCGCCACCCGCAGCGCACTGCGCGGTTCATTCGAGCCGATTGTCGCGTCCGGCAGCACCGTGATCGCCGGCTTGCTTACCCTGCTGCTCAGCGACCTGAAGTCGAACAGCACCCTCGGACCGGTCGCCTCCATCGGCATTGTGTTCGCAATGCTCTCGGCCCTGACCCTGCTGCCCGCCCTGCTCTACGCATTCGGCCGCAGCGCCTTCTGGCCGCGCGCACCGCGTTACGAGCCCGAAGTCGTGGCTGCCGCTGACGGTATGCCCACTTCGGGAATCTGGCTACGCATCTCGAAACTCATACCGCGGCGCCCCCGCCTCATCTGGATCGCCACGACAGTCGTACTGGCCGCCGGCGCACTAGCTGTTACACAGCTGGACGCCACCGGCGTGCCCCAGTCGGACCTCATCCTGGGCACCTCCGAAGCACGTGACGGCCAGGTCGCCCTGGGCAAGCATTTCCCCGGCGGCTCCGGCAGCCCCGTACTGGTCGTCACTGGCGAAGCCAACCTGCTCGGCGCCACGAACCTGCTGCTTAACCACGGCATGGTTGCCAGCGTCTCGGTTGTGACCGCAGACAGCGCAACCGGAACGGCCGCCATGACCCGCGAAGGCGTGCGGGTAGGCCGCCCAGGCAGCGACCCGGCACAGCCGACAATCGTTGACGGTGACGTCATGCTGCAGGCAACCCTCACCGGTGCAGCGGATTCCGACCAGGCGATTCAGGCGGTACGTGAACTGCGCAGCGAATTCGACAGCGCTTACCCCGGCTCACTCATCGGCGGCGTCACCGCCACCGCGCTTGACACCAACGACGCCTCAATCCGCGACCGCAACCTGATCATCCCGATAGTCCTTGTGGTCATCGTGCTGATTCTGATGCTGCTGCTCCGTTCCATCCTGGCGCCTATCCTGCTGGTGGCAAGCACAGTACTGTCATTCGGCACCGCGCTCGGTGTGGCGGCCCTCGTGTTCAACAACCTGTTCAGCTTTCCCGGTGCCGATCCTGCCGTGCCTCTGTACAGCTTCGTGTTCCTCGTTGCCCTGGGCATCGATTACAACATCTTCCTCATGACCCGCGTGCGCGAGGAATCCCTGCAGCACGGCACCCGCAAGGGCATCCTGCGTGGGCTGGCCATCACCGGCGGTGTAATCACCTCAGCCGGAGTCGTCCTGGCCGCCACGTTCGCTGCCCTGGGCGTGATCCCCATCCTGTTCCTGGCCCAGATTGCCTTCATCGTGGCGTTCGGCGTCCTGCTCGATACATTCGTTGTGCGTACGTTGCTGGTACCTGCTCTGGCCTATGACATCGGCCCCAAAATCTGGTGGCCCTC
>CAZPLV010000183.1:0-4148 GCA_964587295.1 uncultured bacterium | reverse complement strand
GCTGGCCGACAGCAGCTCCGAGCGGGTGTCACCTTGACCCGCTGGCTCACCATCAGCGCGGTCCTTGTTGTGCTCGTATTTCTGGGCATAATACTGTGGCCGGACAGCGGGTCCCGCCGCCCGTCAGGCGGAAGTGCTGCCGGAAGTCCGGAAGCTGCTGCAGCACCTGCAACCTTCACCGTGCTGGTCGGCGGTGAGGAAGTACAGGCACCGGAATCCGGAGCAGCACGGCGCATTGCGGACATGCCGCTCAGCCAGCTGAATCCGTCCCTGATTACCCAGGTACGCGCAGTGGGCAACACGCGCATCCTGGTGTTCACCGACGGCAGCGAACTGATCGTCGACCGTTTCATTCTTGACCGGCTTCCGGCTGAAGTCGTTTACCGCGCGGGGTATGACCGTGACCAGTAAGCGGCGGGCGGCCTGGGGCCTGACAATGATCGAGATCCTCATCGTTCTGGGAATCCTGGCCGTGCTGCTGGCAATCGCCGCTCCAAATCTGATGGGCTACGTGCAACGGCTGCGCTTCCAGGAAGGGGTCAGGAGCTTCAGTGAATCAGTCCTGCAGGCACGGGACACCGCAACCCGCGGCAGTCTGGCAGTCCGGCTGGAGGCCGGTGGCGAGTTCGTCAGCTGGTTTGATCACGCCGCCGGTGTGCAGCTGGGCCAGGTAAGCCTGCCGCACGGCACGGAAGTGGTTGATTCCGTGAGCGTAGTGCTCAGCGGCCGGGGCCTGCCGCTGGCCCAGGCTGAATTCGAGCTGAGGGATGAACGCCATGACGCCAGAGTGTGGCTGCTGCCGACGGGAGCGATTCTCAGATGAAGAAGCACCCCGGATTCTCCCTTGTTGAAGTGATTGTCGCCATTGCCGTGCTGGGCGTCATTCTGGTGGCTGTCGGCGGACTGATGACCGGCAACCTGAGCCTCAGGCGCAGCAGCAACCAGGCAACTGAGGCCGTGCAGCTGGCCACCAGCTACCTGGAGTCGGTCAAACGCAGCTGGAGCGTGCTCGACAATTATGTGGCCGGAGACCTGCCCGGCGCACCGGCTGATCCGAGGGCAACCCGCTACGACTTCACGGTCGAAATTGAGTGCCTCGATCTGGCCGGCAGTTACGTTACCTGTGTTGCGGACCCGGTACTGAGGCAAGTGGCCATCACCGTGGAGGACGCCCGCACCAACGTCAGCGAGCGGCTGGTCACCCAGATCGGCAGGCCGTTCGAGCCGCGGAGCAACCGGTGAGACGCTCCGGACAGTCCGGAATCACCCTCATCGAGCTGCTCATCGGCATGGCAATTCTGGTCATTCTGCTGGCCGTTGCCAGCTTCACGCTCATATCCACCGGCCGCATTTCCAGCCGTCAGGATCAGCTGGTCACCGCAGCGGGCGACGCCAGGCAGGCGCTGTTCCGCATGGGCGAGATACTGCGTCAGGCGGGTTACGTGTATCCGCCGGGTGTCAGCATCACGGTGAGCGGCGAGGGCACGTTCGTAACAGGTCCGCAGGCACTGGCAATGCTGGTACCGGCCGGAACAACTTACTGCACGCTGACTTCCTCTGATTACTGCGCTTTCCTGTACGTCGTGACCGCACGTAGCCAGTTCGTGCCGCCGCTGCCAGCCACTGGTGCCACCTCACTGGCACTGGCGGAGATACGCGTTGATGGCCTCACCTGGGCGCGCAATGCGGTGCCGGCGGTTTCCCTGACCAGCTGGCCGGCCGGGCGTACAGGACTGCTGGCCGACGGGGTGGACACGTCCCGCACCAACCTCGGCGGTAACGCGTTCGTATCCACGATAGAAGCCGTGTATGACTCATCGACAGAGTTCCGTTACGATCCCGGTTTGATCAGTGAGCTCTCGCTGATCAACGGCGCTGATGTGACGGTGAGCCTGCGGCGCACTGCTGTTGGCGGAGCAGCGACCTCGGAGCAGCAGGTGGAGATGTTCACCCGGGCCGTACCAAGGAGTGCACCGCCGAACCCGGAGTAGACGGGTGTTCACCGGCAGGAGTTCAGTCTGTCACGATCTCGGTTGGAGCGGGCCGGCGTCCGACCATGCGGTTTTCCAGCAGGAGCATTCCCACCACAACGGCAGCGGCTGCCAGGGCGAGTCCAAACAGCAGCCAGACGTCCTGATCGGGTGGCAGCAGGCCGTTGCTGTCGGTCTGCCAGGGCCACAGTGCCCGGAGTGAACCGATCATCAGGCCGCCCATGATCAGCAGGGTGGGCCGGCGCACGTTTTCCAGGAGCCACTGCAGCAGCTGCACAAACAGTGCCAGGCCGATTACCGCGCCGGCTATGAAAATTGCCAGGTAACCCCAGTCCCGTTCAACGAGGGCAGTGAGGGTGGGTTGGTACATGCCGATGGCCACCAGCAGAAAGGCCCCTGAGACTCCGGGCAGCACCAGGGCGCACACGGCAAAGGCAGCGGAAATCAGGATGAGCCAGCTGGCCGGTTCGTTCACGGCGGCAACCGGCAGGCTGGTAAGGCCGAAGCCGATCAGGCAGGCAATAATGACGGTCGCAATATCGGCGCTGCGCCAGGGCGGACCCGCCATGCGCAAGGGGACGGCAACGGACGCGGCGATCAGGCCGAAGAATACAGCCCGGGTGGCAAGCGGATAACCTTCAATCAGCTGAGCCAGAGGTGCCGAAACGGTGAACAGCGCGGTGGCTGCACCCAGAAGTATCGGCATGACCGTCACCCAGGGCACATGCTGGAAGTGCCGGCTGGCACGGCCGACTCCGCCTGATCTGAACGGGGCAATGACGAGTGCGACCAGGCCTTTGAGGATGTGGCTGGCGCCGCGGATGAGGTCCTCGTATACTCCGACAATCAGGGCTACGGTGCCGCCGCTGACGCCGGGGATGATTTCCACCGTGCCGATCAGCGCGCCACGCAGCAGGTTGAGAAAAATGGTCAGTGCTTTCATCAGGAGGCAGGTGACGCCGGTCCGCAAACAGCTGAGATTTAGGCGTTCACCGGGTGCAAAGCGTACCACGCGTCAATGCCGGGCTGACGCCGGTGTGTGCAGGGCCACACGATTTACACTCAGTGCATGGATACCAGGCGACCAATCACAGAAACGCAAGTGAACAGTTGGCTCAGCATGCCGGCAACAATCAAAGGAGTCCGCGCTGCGCTGGTTGACCAGGCAGCTGGCCGGGCCGTGAATGTGCCGCGGCAGCGGTTGCGGATCGGCAATTCAATCATGCATCTTCTCGCTGCCAGCTGGGAAGCGCGTGGAGTGTACGGGCACAAGTCGTACAGTGCCACTTCCAAAGGCGTCGAGTTCTACGTGATCATTTATTACGCTGACGGCCGGCCGGGCGTAGTGATCGAGGCCGACCGCCTCGGCCAGCTGCGGACGGGTGCTGCGACCGGGGTGGCCAGCAAGTCCCTGGCGCGGCCGGACTCGCGTGTACTCGGCGTGATCGGCAGTGGCTATCAGATGCGCACCCAGGTCGAGGCCGTGTGCCATGAGCTGCCCATAGAACGGTTGCAGGTGTGGAGTCCGACGCAGCGCAACCGTGAGCGGTTCGCCTCGGAGATGCAGGCACAGCTCGGTGTGGAAGCTGCCGCGGTTGATTCCGTGGATGCCGCTGCTGATGGGGCTGATGTGATCAACGTGCTGACCCGCTCAGAAGAGCCGCTCCTGCACGCCCGCCACCTGAAACCCGGAACGCACGTGAATGCCGCCGGCTCAAACCGCGTGAAACAGCAGGAGATTGCCACTGACGTTATCCAGGCAGCCGGTCTGGTCGTCACTGACGATGTGGAACAGGCAAAGACCGAGTCCGGAGACCTGGTGCCGGCAATCGACGCGGGTTTGCTGGAATGGGGTGAGGTGAAGGAGCTGGCCGAGGTGGTGGCCTACCCGCCGACCCGCGACCCTCAGGCAATCACCGTGTTCAAATCACACGGAATCGGCCTGTGGGACCTTGCGGCCGCCGTAACCCTGCTGGAGGAGCTGGACGGTTAACCCTGGCGCTGGGGATGGGCGAGAGCCCACATTTCCGCGGCGGTCAGCGCGCGCCGCCAGACGCCCAGGCCGCCAATGAGGCCGGTGAAGAAATTGCCCATTTCGCCGCCACGGTGGACTGCACCGACGGTGAAATCGGAACCGCCGGGCCCGCCGTCGTTAAG